>CAZEZE010000119.1:0-8123 GCA_964516445.1 uncultured Chitinophaga sp.
AGTAATCCTGGGCAGCGCTGCACTGGGTGAAAAGTGATAGAAACGTTAAGGCGATAAGCTTCATATTAACGGTTGTAAAGTGAATGTAGTCTTTATACAGATTTTAACAAAGGCCATAAACGTTCTGGCACAATCTTGTCATTAGTTGCTGTAAGTAACAATTTTTTTAAACAATTAAATCGTTTAGTCATGAAAAGAATATTTACACTTTCTGCACTGGTGCTTACCGTTACACTGGTGCTCAGCAGTTGCGTTAAGAACGACACGTATTACGGATTTGATGAAGGCTACTGGCTTGCCAAGGAAAGGGGAGAAGTGGTGTACAGTGATCCCTACTGCAGCTATTACGTGGTGGAAACTTATTATGGGTACAATATTATCCAGGCTGCCGGCAGTTACAAACCTTACGAAGGCGCCATGGTATATGGCAATTTCAGCGCCCGCGGCACGAGGGATATGTACAATTATTCCACCGGTTTTGTATTCACCGGTACGGTAACCGATTACTGGCTGACCTATACAGAAGCCCAGGATGCACTGGATTACTACTGCCCGCTCGCCGGCAAGGGTGTGACACGCGAGTTCAAAAAATCGACGATCAAACAACAGGCAAAATAACTTTCAATAGCCCTGACGTAAGCATCACTGCCCCCGGGGGCAGTGATGCTTTTTATAACCCTGCCGCATAGGCGGCAAGGGTGATGCCGGGTTTGCCCAACTCTTTCCATGATGTTTCGCTTTCGAATTTTTCCGGGTAATTATTCAATGCATCAATAATATGCCACGCGTAGTTGTATGTCGGAGAGAATACTCCCAAAAATTTCATTAACCCAATGGGCGCTTTCAACCTTCCCAGCTTTGCTTTTTTATAATGCCCGGCAAAGACCCCGTTTGCTTCACCAAAAGTGAACGGTTCTGGACCTTGAATACTGTATTCCCTGTTTTCGTTTGTCAGAAGGCGGAATGACTGCGCCACCTGCCGTCCATAATCTTCTCCCGCGATAAACCACATCGGGGCGACAGAATGTCCAACCATGGCGATTCGGTTTCCCTTCATCATCTGGTAGGGATATGTTTCCATGAAAGTGGAGGGGTAAAAAATGGTATAGGGTATACCGGATTCCCGGATCCGCTGCACAGCATTGTTCTTAACACGGAAGGCCCACCAGTGGAACCCGTTCATACCTTCATAACGGTGAACCAGGGAGGAGAGATAGGCGATCCTTTTCACCCCGGATGCTTTTGCCGCGGCGAGGATATTATCAATTCCCTCCCGTTCGGGTTGTGGCGACTTTTCTGTTGTTGACGGTAAGATGGAAAGATTACAATAAACTGTATCTATACCTTCCATAGCTTTCAATAGGCTCACGGGATTCAGTATATCGGCCTGAACCGTTCGCTGCCCGGGAAACAGGGATTGCAGTTTTGCGGGGTTCCTTGCTAATAAAGCCAGGTCAAATCCGGCGCGGATCAATTCAATGACCACCGGTTTTCCCAGCATCCCGGATGCGCCGATAAAAAGTATTTTCATGACGGTAATTGTTCCAGCGAACGTATCACTCTTTCCGCGGTCTCCTCATCAGATAGTTGAAGGGGAATGAATTTTTCCCCTATCACATTTTCGTAGAGCTCGATATAACGTTTGGAAATGACATCCACCCATTCATCACTCATTTCGGGAACAGTCTGTCCCTCTTTGCCCATGAAATGGTTGGCGATCAGCCATTCCCTCACAAATTCTTTGCTTAATTGCTTTTGCCGTTCTCCTTTTTCCTGTCGTTCTTCAAAGCCTTCCGCATAAAAATAACGCGAGCTGTCGGGTGTATGGATCTCATCCATCAGGATAATCTCTTCACCGATCTTTCCAAATTCATACTTGGTATCCGCCAGTATCAGCCCCCGCTTGGCCGCTATCTCCTTTCCCTTAGCAAACAGCCGGAGTGCGTAATTGCTTAATTGCTCCCATTCAGAAGCAGTGGCAAGCCCGGTAGAAATGATCTCCTGCGGTGTGATATCCTCATCATGTCCCTCCGCAGCCTTGGTGCTGGGAGTAATGATCGGGGAGGTGAAAAAATCATTTTCATTCATCCTTTCCTGCATGACCGCTCCGCATAGCGATCGCTTGCCGGTGGAATAGGTTCGCCAGGCATGACCGGTAAGGTTTCCCCTGACCACCATTTCAATTTTAAAGGGAGTACATTTCCTGCCCACTGAAACATTGGGGGCCGGCACCTCTACCAGCCAATTGGGGCAGATATCCCTGGTGGCATTCAGCATATAAGCCGCGATCTGGTTTAATACTTGTCCTTTGCAGGGGATGGGACGGGGGAGGATGACATCAAAGGCGGAAATGCGGTCGCTGGCTACCATGACCAGCCACCGGCCCGAGATGGTGTACACATCCCTTACCTTACCCCGGTAAAAACCGGTCTGGTGCGGGAAAGAGAATCTTGCCATTTTCCGAAAGTAGGAATGGGGGGGTACCCGGCCAATTTAGGGGGCCTCCAGATTTCAACAATTTATCCCGTTCGGGCACCGGATTTTGAGACTAAAAATCTTGTCCACAATTGGGCTTTCCCCTTAAAAATTAAATTTTTATAAAAAAGCTACAATGCTTATTTTTCCACCAAATTCCAAAACTAAAACTCCCTATTATGAGAAAAAGCTTTAGCTTTTTAGCTGCCTGGTTGATAGCTTGCCTGTTTTCAGTATCTGCTTATGCACAATCCGTTACAATTACCGGTACAGTAAAAAACAGCGTTTCGAAAGATAACGTGCCGGCTGTATCCGTATCTGTAAAAGGAACCAACCAGGGAACTTATACCAATTCTGATGGTGAATTCAGCCTGAAAGTAACCAAGCTTCCGGTTGTACTGGAGTTCTCCTCCATTGGGTTTGAAACAAAGGAAGTGACGGT
The DNA here is from genome assembly GCA_964516445.1 of uncultured Chitinophaga sp. Taxonomy (GTDB): domain Bacteria; phylum Bacteroidota; class Bacteroidia; order Chitinophagales; family Chitinophagaceae; genus JJ008. The sequence goes on from CAZEZE010000119.1 coordinate 2,918, forward strand.
TACAGATGCATCCAAACCCATTTCCGTTGATTTTGTGGTTACTTCAGCATTAGGCCAGGAAGTTGTGGTTGCTGCCACCCGCTTACCCCAACGTATCATGGATGCACCGGTTACAGTGGAGCGGATGAGCAGTACCGTGATAAAAAATGTTCCCGCACCCTCGGCTTATGAAGGTATTTCCAATCTCAAGGGAGTTGATGTACATACTGCCAGTCTTACATTCCGTACTGTGACCACCCGTGGATTTGTCAGCAGTGGTAATACACGTCTGAACCAGTTGGTTGACGGAATGGATAACCAGGCTCCCGGTCTTAACTTCGCAGTGAGCAGCATCGTTGGTCTGACCGACCTGGATGTGGACAATATTGAAGTTCTTTCCGGCGCCTCTTCCGCGCTTTATGGTTCAGGTGGAATGAACGGAACTGTACTGATCACCAGCAAAAGCCCCTTCAAATACAAGGGAATAAGCTATAATGTAAAGCAGGGTATGATGCACGTTGACCGCAAACAGCGGAGTGCGGCACCTTATAACAACATTGCGATGCGTTGGGCCACCGTCTTCAAGAACAAACTGGCCATCCGCCTTTCCGGCGAGCTCATCAGGGGGTCCGACTGGGAAGCGGAAGACTACCGTAACAAGCAGCAGATCGGTATCCTGAGCCAGGTAGTTGGCGGTAACCGCCAGAATGATCCCAATTTCAACGGGGTGAATGTATATGGTGATGAAACCAGTGTGAATCTTAACCAGCTTGCTGCTCTCCTGGCAACCACTGTCAATGCTGCCGCTCCGCCACTGCAATTACAGAATACTGCCAACACTTATTTCGGAGCTCTTGGAAACCCTCTTTATCCCACTGCTCTTCAAATGCAGGGTTTCTATAACCTGTATTCACCTTTTGGAGCGTCCGCCGTGGCGGCCGCCCAGTTATACGCACCGCTGTACCTTGGAGTTACCCGCAATTATTTCGGTACGCAGACCAACGTAACCAGGACGGGTTATAACGAAGACCAGCTTGTTGACTACAATACCCTGAATGCAAAGATCAATGCTGGTATACATTACAAGATCACAGATAATATTGAGGCATCTTTCAATACGTATTTCGGTACAGGTACTACGGTATATACCGGGGCCAACCGGTATTCACTCAGGAATTTCAAAATGGCCCAGCACAAATTTGAAGTGAAAGCGAAGAACTGGATGTACAGGGCCTATACAATACAGGAAAACTCCGGTGACTCTTATATCGGGGATGCACTGGGTTCATTTATGAACGAAGCCTGGAAACCCAGCGTTAATACCTCAGGTGGTCTTACGGGTATTGGCGGATCATGGTTTCCACAGTACTTGCTGGCTTTCTCTGAAGGACGCCGCAGTTCCAATGGCGCTGCCAGCGATGCCCAACTTCACCTTGCTGCAAGAGGCATAGCAGAGGTTGGCCGTTTCCTTCCGGGATCAAAGCAATTCAACGATGCCGCACAGGTGATCAAGAACACAGCGGTTAACAAACCCGGCGGATCCAAATTCTTCGATAAGTCTGACCTCTATGCCATGGATGCCCAGCTGAATGTTTCCGATGCATTCGGTTTTTCCAATTTTGTGGAAGTGCTGGCAGGCGCTAACTGGAAACAGTGGTTGCTGAATTCAAGAGGTACGATCTTCTCCGACACGCTGAATACGATCACCATTAACGAATATGGCGGAGTGCTGCAACTGAGGAAAAAATTATTCAACGATATCATTACCCTTACCGCATCCGGCCGGTATGACAAACAAACCAATTTCGAAGGAAGATTCACACCGCGGGTTACAGCCGTGATCAGGGTGGCGAAGGATAACAACATCCGGCTGTCTTACCAGTCCGCTTACCGTTTCCCCAGCAACCAGAACCAATACATTAGTTTACGCCTGGGCGGCGGAAGCAGTTTCCTGATCGGATGTCTTCCTGAGTTCCAGTCCTATTACCGTTTAAGCACCGACAGGCCGGGTTATACCGCCGCGAGTGTCCTGGCATACCGTGCAGGCAGTCCGGCTGACTCGTCCAGGCTGGTAAGAGCCAATTTCAAGTCTGTGACCCCTGAAAAAGTGTATTCCTATGAAGTGGGTTATAAAGGGATCATCGGAAAGAAACTTCTTGTGGATGCTTATTTTTATATCAACCGCTACAAATCTTTCCTCGTAAGCGAGGCGGTAGTACAATCCACTACAGCAAGGAAACTGGAAGTGTATTCTCCGTTCAGCAGCGTGAACCTGTCTTACACACAGAATTCAACAGATGATGTGAACTCCAAAGGATGGGGCATCGGTGTTGATTACGAATTCATCAAGAAGTTCACCCTTTACGCCAATGTATCTTCGGATGTATTGGATGATGATCTTCCTGCCGGACAGGTTACCTTCTTCAACGCGCCCAAGTACCGTTATAATATCGGTCTCCGTAATGATAACATGTACAAAGGACTTGGTTTCAACGTGGTCTTCAAATGGCAGGATAACAATTACTATGAAGGAACATTTGTTTCCGGTACACTGCCTTATTTCGGATGGTGGGATGCCCAGGTTTCTTTCCGTCCTTCCGGCACCAAGAGTGTTTTCCGTGCAGGCGGTACCAACCTCGGCAATTTCTACGCCCGCACCGGTTTCGGAAGCCCTGCAGTAGGCGGCCTGTATTATATCAGCTATGGATATAATATCTTCTAAAATATAATTGGGTTCTAGTACAAAGCCCCGTCACGGCCCAGCCATGACGGGGCTTCTTTTTGAGGTTCCTTTCTTCCGGAATCGCTTGTTGCAGTAGTGTGACGGCCTGCGTCATCTGCCCGGATTGTCCACGATAGCATTTGCGCAGTTGCTCTCTTTCAGCTCAGCATTTTCTTCGCCTGCCCGATCATATATCCGTTGTGGTAGAGTTGCAGGATGTAAGTGCCTGCCTGGTATTCATCCGCGTTGATGGAGAAATTCAGCTGTTTGGTCTCGCCTTTATGGTATTCAAACCTGATCTTACGGGTATACCGCTTTTTACCTTCAGTCCTGGTGTCGATGGTACTCGATGACTCCCATACATCATTGGTCAGCAGTTTACCGTCGGGCTGTGTGATCACAACAAAAACATCCGTGTTTTCGTAATCGGCAATATTGTTCTGCACGGCAAAGGAAATCACCAGTTTGGTTGCTTTTTTGACCAGGTTGGTTTCCTGTTCCTTGTTGTTTTTTACCGTTACAGGAGTGAGTTTGACTTCGGTAGCGTAAAATGCTTCGGCCTGGCTGATTTTTTCAGTGAGTACCTTGTTCTCCTTATCCAGTTGCTGGTTGGTGGATTCCAGGGTCCTGACCTGCACATTTACTTTATCCAGCATGCTGTTGATCTGCAGTTTTTCTTCCTCAATAGTCGTGTTGCGGTTTTGAAGATCGCTGACCAGCATTTGCAATTCGATGGTTTTTTTCCGGGCCAGGTCTATATCGGCCTTCTTAATATCGTTTCTTTTCAGAATACCCGCGATCTCAGTACGAAGCCGGTAGATCTCGGCCAATTTGGTACTGAGTTCCGATTTCAGCAGGCCCGCTGTATTCTTCGTGGAGTCAAGCTGCGTGCCAAGGTTATTGAGGGTTAGAGAATAGATACGTTGCAACGAATCCTGCACACCCTGTGCCACTGCGATGGAATCTTTGATATAGATCTCTTTCCGCTGCTTGCTGTACCGGGTCTTATCGTATAGGTGGTAAACCCAGGTGGCCACCAGGCCCACGGATAACATGACCAGCAGGGATGATCGGATATCTTTCACCGCCTCAATCTAATTAATAGCCGTCTGAATGCACTGAAAAAGAGTTCACATTGTGGAAAACCGGTAACCCTCAGTCGCTGATCGCGTCGTCTACATAGGCCGATACCCAGCCATACTGGCCATTCTTCACCAGGTAAAAATGTTTGGTGTCGTAGGTATTCTCAAACTGTCGCATGATCTTAAGCAGTAAACCGGCGCCTGCGAGCAGGGATTTCTGGTCAAATACTTTATGTACCGTGGCGGCTTCTTTTATCACCGCTTCCTTTTCTGCGGGACTGTTGATATTACCGGCGAGCAATTCTGGGGAATAGTCTTTGTAATTGGAATAAAGCTTTTCACAGAACTTCCGTACTTCTTCAAAACTGACGGATACGATGGGGTTCTCGATGAGTTCCGGGTGGGTGAGTGTAGCCACAGCCCAGGCAATCCCGCCGCTGACGGCAATATTATCGCTGAGCGGATAGGCTCCGCTGGCATTCACGGCATAAATGATCTCCGAATTTTCGGCCCCGGCAAGCACCCGTTGCAGCTGTTTAAAATAGTTGGGGAGCCCGGAATCGTCTTCGCATCTTTTTTCCGTAGCATTGGCTGTACTTTTCGTCCCCCAGTTAAGCTGGAACAATTTGAAATCATCTGTATTCCCATACGGGAAAAATCCACCCTTGGTGTTCCCGCTCCCGATATCGATCAGGAAAGTGTTATAACGTCTCGAATCCGGCACAATACCCAGGTGTGATAGTTTGGCTTCCTTGGTCACATCCACCAGTTCAACCTGGCGGCCGGATTCACCAGTCTTTTCCCTGAAAGCAGTGACCAGTCTTTCAATCCATTCACTCTTTTTCTCTTTTTCCGCCTGCATTTTTACACCGCTGCTGATCACGGTGAAGATCCGTTTTGACGGGATCTTGTATTCTTTCAATGCCTTGTTATAAAGTTCAAACAACCCATTCAGGGTAGCTTCGAAAGAAGGTTCGGTAAAAGAAATAAAATCGGTATTGACAGATGTATCCTTCAGGATATGGAAGGCCCCGCTGCTCTTTGCATTGCGCCCCATTTCTATCACACTCATCTTCACGCCTTTCGAACCCACTTCGATGCCGGTATAGATATTGGAATTATTGTACCTGGTTTTAAGTGTGCTTTGTGCTGAAAGATTGATCCCGGTGCAGAGCAACAAGAAAGGAAGTAGCCATTGTCCGGGGCGGAAAACGTTCATAGGTCAGTAGTTATACTGCAAATCTACTGTAATACAATGCAGTAAAGGAAGTGGGCAGGAGGCAACGGAAATTTTGTGAATAAGATGTGTTTAAGTGTGCCGGCCGTATACAGCATAATGGAAAAGGCCGTCGCTCCCTTGACTTGCTCAGGATTGACGGCCTTTTAGCAGGAGTTAACTGCTTTTAACCGAATAAACCACCTT
>CAZEZE010000120.1:0-8106 GCA_964516445.1 uncultured Chitinophaga sp.
GACACAATATTAAAAAGAATTTTCTTTATCCAAAAAATATTTCCAAAATATTTTATTAACATTTTAAATGTTCTTGTGGATAAACCCGGTTGATTATGAATGTAAAGAAGGGATAGTTATAACAATCCTGTTGCATGTTCTGAATATTTTTATTTGGCGCATTTTTTTCAATTCAATGAAAGTGTTGCCCCGCCTGTGTTTCAGCAGGACGATTTTTTTTGCTACCGGGGTTATTTGTTTTTATTTTTTAAATGCGGAGGATCATTGTAACTCGATAACATCGTTTACAATACGGCAATGGTCCGGAAAATATTTTTTATAAAATGGGATGAAAAACCACTTTAACCCGTGTAAAAGGCATTTTTCAATCCTATCGGCCATGGTGCAGCACATTACCTTTGTCCGGGCCAGGCATAGATAGCCGGCGAAATTTTGACATTAACTGTAAAACCTACCGTATGCATTTTGAGAATCCAGTTCCGGTTTCAACCATTGCACAATTGATCGGTGCCGAGGTGATCGGTAATAAAGAAGGATGGGTTACCGGCATCAACGAGATACATAAAGTGGAAAAAGGCGACCTGGTATTCGTGGATCATCCGAAGTATTATGATACCTGTATCCGTTCAGCGGCCACCTTCATCATTATCAATAAGGCTACGGAAGTGCCGGAAGGGAAAGCGCTGTTACTGGTGGAAGAACCGTTTGAGGCCTACCTGAAGATCGTGAAGCATTACCGCCCCTTTTCCCCTTCCCTGCAAATGATCAGTGAAACGGCCTCGATAGGCGAAGGATCGGTCGTTATGCCAGGCGCCTATATAGGGAACCATGTAAGTATCGGGAAGAACTGCATTATTCATCCTAATGTAACCATACTTGACCATTGCCGGCTGGGGGATGAGGTGATCATCCAGGCCGGTACAGTGATCGGGAGCGATGCATTTTATTATAATAGGAATACCAGCCGGGAGTTCCAGTATAAAAGAATGGACAGTTGCGGCCGGGTGATCATTGAGAACGGTGCGGAGATCGGAGCCAACTGCACCATCGACCGCGGGGTAACGCATGATACGGTGATCGGGGCGGGGACCAAGTTTGACAATTTGATCCATATCGGTCATGATACGGTAATCGGCAGGAATTGTCTTTTTGCAGCCAATGTGCTGGTTGGGGGATGTACGAACATTAAAGACAATGTGATCATCTGGGGCGGCGCTATCATTAATAAGACACTCACCATCGGGGAAAATGCCGTACTGCTGGCACGTACGGGTGTTTCCGGTGATCTTGAAGGTAACAAGACCTATTGGGGCGCTCCCGCCCAGGATGCAAGAGCGGTGCAAAAGGACCTGGTCTGGATCAAAAGGATACCACAGCTTTGGGAGAAGGTTATGAAGAGTTAATTAGTTAATCTTCCGAAACAATCAGTCTAACCAACTAATCCGGCGAATAATCATAGGGCAACAGATCCGCCAGGTTCTTCCAGCTCCAATAACCCTGGTTCACCCAATCCTTCTGGTCATAGTAGTAACCGTTTTCCATGATGGCGATGCCATCTTTCAGGTCGATATAGGAAATCAGGTATTGTACATTTTTAGGGAGGTGCATTTTTTTCAGGTACTCCGGTTCCGGTCTTCTCGGGGTGTAGGTAATACTGATCTTCCGCGGATACCAGATCTCGATTTGCATAGTGCTGTCCAGCGCGCCGTAATAAAGGGTGTCGTAGGGGTCGGTCACCTTATTGAATTTCCTGTCATTCTTTTCATCCAGCAGATCGATGATCCAGCCGTCTTCGGCAAGCGTACTGTCGTAATAACTCCTCATAAAATGGAGCCGGGAGCCCATATATGCTTTCTTCCTGGCACCGGACCAAACCGTTTTCAGGCTGTCGCTCCCTTCCATTTCTGTAAACAGACAATAGCCCCGGTAAATACTGCTGTTACTGCCATAATAGTAAACAAATGAATCAAGCTGGTAGTTTAACTGGTAACCCATCGCTTCATTCATGATCTTCAGTGGTTCGGTGGCCAGTACTTTCAGCTTGTTACTTCTTTTATAGAAATAGAATTTCAGGGCTTCGGGATTTTGCAATTTGCACAGCGCCGCATTGGGCGTTGAACCAATAAAATTCGACAGAAAGAAATCGCCGTATTTCGCAAGACCGTCTGCCACTTCAAATGTGTTACGCAGTACCACTTCGCCCATGCTTTTCTCTTCTTTGATCAGCAGGATCTCCAGCTTGTTATGCTCGGTTACACGAATCGTTTGGGTCAGGTAACCGGTATAGCTGAAGATCAGGTCATAACCACCGGATTTCAGGTTCAAGGAGAACTCCCCCTGTTTGTTGGTGGCCGTTCCGAGCGTGGTGTTCTGGCAAAATACGGATGCAGCGGCCAGGGGCTCACGGGAGGCCGAATCTAAAACGGTACCAGTGACCACAAACTGAGCATTGGCTGCAAAAGAGAGCCCCGTTGCAATAAGCAGGAGGATACTACGAAGTTTCAGCATAGATGAAGATTACGGATAAAGATACTGAGCAAAGAACAATGGTTGCAATTAACGGGCCGGAGCCGGGTATTTTTCACAGGCTTTTTTAATGGTTTCTTCCAGCGGGGTAAAGGAGAAGCCCGGGAGAGCCTTCAGTAATTTATCGTTTTCAAACCAGGTCTTGCTAACGGCCACCCTGGCGCTTTCTTTTGTGAGCAGGGGTTTTACCCCCGTAAACATAGATTTCAGTTTTTCAACCCGCCAGGCAATGTTCAGTAATAAGGGAGTGGCTTCCCGCGTAGGGATCTTTTTCCCGAATTGACCGGCGATCATTTCCTGCAATTTCCGGAAAGGCCAGGTATCGCCATTCACAATGAACCGCTCCTCCGTAATGCTGCTTTCCAGTATGAGCCGGGTCACCCTCGCAACGTCTTCCACATCCACAAAACCGTTGATACCGGTTGTGTACCAGCCAACCCCTTTTTGAATATTCCTGAAGATCGCGCTGCTGCCGCTTTCCCAGTCCCCGTATCCCAGTATGGTACTGGGATTGAGGATGACCGCTTCCAGTCCTTCGCTGATACCGCGCCATACTTCCAGTTCAGCCTTGAATTTACTTTTTGCATAATGGGTATTCACTTTGCTTTCTTCCCATTTTTTTTCCTCGTTCACATGTCCGCCGCCGGCTGTTCTCCCCAACGCCGCTACGGAGCTTATATGGACAAAGCGTTTTACGTTTTTCTCCAATGCCATGTTCACAACGTTAGCTGTGCCTTCTACATTGACCTGGTACATATCCCTGCGGTCTTTTTTTACAAACGACACCACGGCAGCCGAATGAATGACATTCTCTGCACCTTCCATGGCATCCTGCAGGGACAGCATATCCAGCACATCCCCCTCCACCCACTCGGCCTTTTGGAGTATACCGGGGGAAATAAATCCGGGAAGTTTAGCGGAACGACGGATCGCCCGAACAGGATATCCCTGCCCGATCAGTTCTTTGATGATATAAGCCCCGAGAAAACCGGTTCCGCCTGTTACAAGGACCATCCGGGATGAGATTGATGAGTTACGAAGTACGCAGTTTTATTCATAATCATAATAGCCTTTTTTTGTTTTTCGGCCCCAATGTCCGGAGTCCACTTTTTCTTTCTGGATAGAGGAGGGTCTTAACCGTTCCGGGTTATTCAGTTGTTCATACACAGAACAACTGACAGCATAGTTGATATCATTCCCGATCAGGTCCATCAGCCGGAAGGGGCCCATCCTGAATCCGCTGGCCTCCATGACACGGTCAATGGAAGCAGGGGTTGACAATTGCTCTTCCACGAGTCGGAGCGATTCAATATAATATGGCCGGGCCACCCGGTTCACAATAAAACCCGGGGAATCGCTGCAAAGCACCGCTGTCTTCCCCATCGCATTGGCCAGTTGCACAACCGTATCCGTTGTTTCCTTATTGGTAAAGGGAGTACTGACCACTTCCACCAGTTTCATGATGGTGGCGGGGTTAAAAAAATGCATTCCGATGACTCTTTCAGGACGCTGTACACTTTCCGCGATCTTTGTGATAGACAGAGAGGATGTGTTACTGGCAAATACACATTCACTGTGGTTGATCTCCGCCAGTTGGTTGAAAAGGGCGATCTTGATCTCCGGTCTTTCCACGATGGCCTCAATAAATACATCGGCCAGGCAGGATTGTATATCATCCGTGAACCGCAGCCGGTTCAGCACATTTGATCTTTCTTCCGCTGAAAGCCTTGCTTTATCTACCAGGGCCTGCAGGTTCTTTTCAATGGATAGTTTTGCTTTTCCCAAAACAGCGGGGTTAAGTTCGTACAAAAGCGTAAAAAAACCCGCCTGTGCAGCAGCTTGGGCGATCCCGCTCCCCATCGTTCCCGCCCCGCAAACACAAATGCTATTGATATTCATTCTGAACACATTAGAACAGTAAAGATACTGCGTACTGCGAAGCATTGGAGACTTTTCGTCATCCCGGTCTTTTAAATGAGCAATTGTACCGGTTACTTATCATGGGCACGCAGCAGTATTCATTGTGGAATTTAAGGTTGTGATTTATGGCAAGTTTCTCTTACCTTATGCCAAAAATATATAATGGATACCAACCAAACTGCACCTCCCGTTCCCCCTTCACCCGCACCTGCCGCACCGGTGGCGGTTTCGCCGGGTATGTTTGGCACCAAAATACCTTCTTCTGTTGCCTTTATAGTTGCTGTCCTGCTTTTTTTTATGCCATTCATCGACATCAAGTGCAATAATATGTCCCTGCAAACCGTGACCGGGATACAACTTGCCACCGGGTTTAAAATGAAGAACAGCAGTTCAGACAATTCATTCCTGGATGACCTGAAAACCGATAAAGCAGATGAGACCATCACGAAAACAACTACCAATACCGACAATAAAGACCCCAATCTTTACGCGATGGTAGCGCTGGGTTTGGGTATTTTAGGTCTCCTCCTTTCCTTTACCAATGCCAAAGCGGCCATCGGAGGAGCCATGGTAACGGGAATAGGATCGGCCGGGTCCATGATCGGGATGATGCTGGATATAAAAAAGAAAGTGAAAATGGATATTCCCACCACCGGGGGAGATAAATCGGGAGGTGATCTGACCAAAGGACTGGAGAACTTCGGAAAAGACCTTACAGAGAAAATGAATATCTCTGTTGACTTCACCCCCTGGTTCTATGTGGCGGTGGTGGCCTTCCTGGCGGCTGCTTTCTTCTGTTATAAACGGATGACGTTGCTGAAAAGCTGATCATAACGGTCAGCAGTATTCATCACCATAAAACCAAATAGTATGAACCGGAAAATTTTAACCATCGTCCTTGCGGTATTACTGATCGCCAGTTTTTTTCTGCCGCTTGGATCCGCGACCAGCACAACCCCTTTCGATATAGTAAAAGGTCCTTCTTATGGATCTGAGTTCGAGGCCCTGCTGATGAAATATCTCTGGATTGCCATACCTCTTTCTGGTATACTCCTGCTGATCGGGGCGCTGAACAACGGCAGTTATTTCCTGGGAAGGGGCATCTGGGCTTTTCTTCCGCTGCTGGCCCTGCTGTATCTTTTCATCAGGCCCCTGACAGTAATGGGAGGAAGGTTTGATATTGGCGGGCTGATCAAGGGACTGGGAGTGGGAACATGGATCGCGCTGGTCGCCTCGCTCATACTGGCTTTTTACTGGCCGAAAAAATAATTTACCTTTACTTTTTATTGAAAAGGCTGCCTAAAGGGCGGCCTTTATTTTTACTTTCAGCCGGATAAATTATTTTTAGCACCTATGAATACCGCATCCCGGTTGGTTGTCATGCACTTTTTACTTCTTGCAGGGCTAAAGACGACTGCGCAAACACAGGAGGAATGGGCCCGTACCGTCAACTGGGACGGGATAAGCCATTGGTCGAAATACATCATAACGCAACCGAAATATATGGGTCCCAATGCGCTGCCGGTTCCCTTTATTGGCAACGGATCAACAGACAGTAATAGTTATGTCGGGACATCCTTCAGTTTTTATTCCATGAAAGGCGACAAGGTAATAGACTGGTCTTTATATGGGAATTATTGCCTGGTGAAAGACCTCATCTCCATCGATATTTCTTATGAACCCGTTGAGTGGTACCGGACAAGTGATACCCTTAAAAAGCAACGGCATGTTTATTACCAGAATTATTATGACAAGCACGCCAGGGGCGATGTTCACCTGAATGTCAATCTCCGGTTGCTGAAGAAATGGGAGAAAACCATTCAACTGGCCCTGCGTATCGGTACCCGTTACCCGGCATCATCCGGACTGGGAGCGGCAAGATATACCGATGGTATGGGATATTATTTTGATGTATCCTATGGTAAACCGCTTTCATCAACCTTGAAATGGATCGGCATGGCAGGTTTTTATGTATGGCAGCTCAATGGTGACAGCCACCGGCAAAACGATGCATTTCTCTTTGGCAACGGTCTGGAATGGAATAAGAATGGCTGGAGAATGCAGGCATCAGTTGCAGGCTATCTCGGGTACCTGTTCAATAGCGGCGACAAGCCCATCGTTCTCAGAACACACACAGAGAAAAGATTCAAAAAAGCAGGCCTCCTGTTACGATTGCAACAAGGCGTTCAGGATTTTAAATACAGCAGTGTGGAACTGGGGGCGAAACTTTACCTGGACTCGAAGCCTCCCGGTTTCGCTAAATAGCGCTGGTGAATTGTTTCAGGAATCGCACATCATTCTCACTGAACAACCGGATATCGTTTATGCCGTACTTCATCATGGCCGGCCGCTCGATACCCATGCCAAAAGCAAAGCCCGTGTATTTATTGGGGTCGATACCACAGTTGGATAATACATTGGGGTGTACCATTCCGCAGCCCAGTATCTCCACCCAGCCGGTCTTCTTGCACACACTGCAACCTTCACCTCCGCAGATAAAACAACTCACGTCCATTTCGGCGCTGGGTTCTGTGAAGGGGAAATAAGAAGGACGGAAACGGACCTTTACATCCTTGCCATACATCTCCTTCACAAAAAAATAAAGGGTTTGTTTCAGATCAGCAAAAGAAACATTCTCGTCAATGTATAATCCCTCGATCTGGTGGAAAAAGCAATGGCTCCGGGCGCTTACCGTCTCATTGCGGTATACCCTGCCGGGATAGATGCCCCGGATCGGGAGAACGCCTTTTTCCATTTCCCTGATCTGTACATTACTGGTATGCGTGCGGAGCAGGAAGGCGGGATTTTGCTGGATATAAAAAGTATCCTGCATATCACGGGCAGGATGGTGCTCGGGTAAATTCAATGCGCCGAAATTATGCCAGTCATCCTCGATCTCCGGCCCCTCGGCCACGGCAAATCCCAGTCGCTGGAAAATGGAAACGATCCTGTTACGCATAAGGGTCACGGGATGCCTGGAACCAAGGGGCAACTCATCCCCCGGGAGAGAAAGATCAATTTCCGGAACTGCTGACTGCAGGCTGCCTACTGCCAGCAGCTTTATCTCTTCATATTTGTTTTCAACAAAGAGCTTAAAGTCATTTAATAGCTGACCGGCTTCTTTCTTCTTCTCTGGGGCCACATTCTTCATTTCTCCCAAGATGGTCTTTACAAGACCCCGGGTGCCAAGGTATTTGATGCGGAACGCTTCCACCGCTTTGGCTTCTGTCGCGGGAAATGCGGCAATCTCTTTTTTGTACTCCTCTATCTGTTTCAGCAATTGATCCATAAGGCGGCAAAGATAATGAATGACTAGTAGCTAGTGGGGGGAGTCCTAAAGTTTTAGGTTTCCTTCCTACTCGCCACTACTCACTAGCTACTGACCATTTCCTTAACTTGCACCAATGTCAGACCACCTCAATATCTCCGATTTCCTCGACCCGGTAAACCTGCACGAAGTATCGCATGACGAAGGGTATAAAGAAGGTCAACTGGGAAAATCCATTGCCATTTACAGCGAGGATTTCCCCGACCTGGATGAAGCGGCCGTGGTGATCGTTGGCTGCGGGGAGCAGCGCGGCAGCGGACTGATACATGGTCATAGTGAAGCCCCTGATATCATTCGCCGGCATTTTTACAACCTCTATTACTGGCACCAGG
>CAZEZE010000121.1:0-8061 GCA_964516445.1 uncultured Chitinophaga sp.
AAAGTTCAAAAGACACTTCGGGGTACAAGCCCCGCAAACTGGCTTTCGAGGAGGCCAACCTGGTATCCAGTTATTATAAACAGGACGGGAATAATTCCGCTGTCACGGGGGGATCGGGCACCGAGCATCTCACCGATATCGCCAATTCCATTGATGTGAAATTCATCCGCTGGGATAAAAAGGACCGCAAACATTCCTTTGAAGCAGAGGTGGGAATTGATCATTATACTTCCGCTTCCTCCGACAAAGTGGACCCCAATACCATTTCCTCTGCATCGCATGCCGATACCAGGATCTATCCTTCGCTTAACTGGTCGATGGAAAACCAGCGCAAGGGCCAGACGGTGGGCGGTGGCCTGGCATTATCTTCGGAGTATGACTATTTCTCAATCGGGGTCAACCTGAATTTTTCCCAAAAAACAAAGAACCGGAACGGGGAATTCACCGCCCGGGTACAGGCTTACCTGGATAAGCTTAAATACATTTTACCGATCGAGCTGCAGCCACCCGGCAGCGGGGGAAGCGGGAATGATGACGAACATATAAGTTACCCTTCCAAATCAAGAAATTCCTTCAGCGGCTCGCTTTCTTATTCGCAGATCATCAACCAGCGGCTGCAGGTCATGCTGATTACCGACCTGATCTACCAACAGGGATACCTGGGACTTCCATTTCACCGGGTGTACTTCGACAATAGTTCGGTACGGGCCGAGAACCTTCCCGGTACCCGGTTGAAAATTCCATTGGGTTTCCGCGCCAATTATTTCCTCGGGGATAAATTAGTGCTGCGGAGTTTTTACCGCTATTACCAGGATGACTGGGGGATCAAAGGACATACGGTACAACTGGAATCTTCAGTTAAGATATCCCCGTTCTTTTCGGTCACTCCCTTTTACCGGTATTATACGCAGACGGCCGCCGATTATTTCAGCGCGATCAATATCCATAAAACGGCCGAGCAGTATTATACCAGCAATTATGACCTGGCGAAATTCAACAGCAATTTTTACGGGGCGGGTATAAGACTTAGTCCTCCCAAAGGCGTATTCGGGATACAGCGATTGAACATGCTGGAACTTCGTTACGGTCATTACACAAGGACCAACGGTTTGAAATCGGATATCATTTCGCTGAACCTTAAGTTTAAATAAGGTTACCGCTAAGTAAGACAGGGAGAATAACCTGCGTTCAGTTATTGAATAAGGGGATGTTCGGGCTTTAGAGGTAGTTAGTAGTTGCAGAATTTAGTACTAAGTATTCAGACCTTTCTAAGTAAGAGTTGAATTTTATTCAGTTAGAATAGAGAACTGATGAAAGCGATGTTCGGGCTTTAGAGGTAGTTAGTAGTTGCAGAATTTAGTACTAAGTATTCAGTATTCAGACCTTTCTAAGTAAGAGTTGGATTTTATTCAGTTAGAATAGAGAACTGATGAAAGCGATGTTCCTGGTCTGTATACCTGGAAATCAGAATCTGGAATTATCCAGGTTGGTGTTGGATTATTTTTTCCAGCCAGAGTAAAGAACTGGCCAAAACAGGGTCCAAAGTCTTAATACCGAATACTAAGTACCAAATACTCAAATCACCAGCAACGCATCCCCGTAACTGAAGAAGCGGTACTTATCCTTGATCGCCCTTTTATATGCTTCCATCGCCAGTTCATAACCGGCAAAGGCGCAGGTCATGATCAGCAGGCTCGTCTTCGGCAGGTGGAAATTGGTGATCAGCGAATCCGCGATATTGAATTCATACGGCGGGTGGATGAAGATATTGGTCCATCCTTCGGAAGGCTTCAGCAATTTTTGCGCGGTGAAGGAAGATTCCATACCCCGCATGGTGGTAGTGCCAACCGAACAGATACGGTGACCGTATTCCTTGGCCCTGTTCACGATCTTGCAGGCTGTTTCATCGATATGATAGTATTCAGCATCCATTTTATGTTTGCTGAGATCCTCCACTTCGATGGGGCGGAAAGTGCCCAGCCCGGTATGCAGCGTGATCTCCGCGAAACGGATACCTTTTATCTCAAGTCTTTTTATGAGTTCCTTGCTGAAATGCAGACCGGCTGTCGGTGCGGCCACGGCCCCTTCATGTTTCGCGTAAACGGTCTGGTAACGTTCCTTATCCTCTTCGTCGGGTTTCCGCTTGATGTATTTGGGAAGCGGGGTCTCACCGAGGCGTTCAAGCACGGCCCTGAATTCTTCTTCCGAACCCTCCCATAAGAAACGGATGGTACGTCCGCGGCTGGTCGTGTTGTCGATCACTTCCGCCACCAGGTCTTCCTGGTCGCCGAAGTAGAGTTTGTTACCCACGCGGATCTTTCTTGCGGGATCAACGATCACGTCCCAGAGACGGTTGGGTTTGTTCAGTTCGCGGAGCAGGAACACTTCGATCTTGGCGCCCGTTTTTTCCTTGCGTCCGTACATACGTGCAGGGAACACTTTGGTATTATTGACCACGAACACGTCCTTGTCATTGAAATAATCCATGACATCACGGAAATGTTTGTTCTCAATATCGCCGGTGTGGCGGTTTACCACCATCATGCGCGCATCTTCGCGACGTTTGGCCGGATTCTGGGCAATAAGGTTTAAAGGAAGATCGAAACGGAATTGTGAAAGCTTCATGAGTATGCAGTAATTTATTCGCTAGTCTCATGACGCAAACCGGGGTGCCGGTGTTCATCCAGATCCAACGTGCAGGGGCCCCGTCGGACAACGCCGGCCTTACGGCGCCGGGTTTGGTCAGAACGACTGTAATTTAAGTGTGCAAAGGTACATTATTTAGGGCCAAAATCCCGTTTAATCTTTAAAGGGTAGCAGACTTATTCGTAGCAACAGGAGAGGACCTCCTGAAATACCCGGTAACACGCAGACAACGTATTGGTTATCAAAATAATTTTATGCTTTTAATAGCAGCCCGGCATCTTACATTTGTCTATGTATAGCCGGGGCGGCAACAGACATCCAACTTTAATTTTTTTAAAAATTGGCAACCCTTCAATGTATTCCTCCGTGTCTCTGTGCCTTGGTGTCTTTGTGGCTCAAAAAAACTGAAACACGAAGTCACGAAGGCACAAAAGCACGGAGTTATTTCGTGTTTCCCGGGATCACAGCCGTAATACCCTTTTCAACTTTATGAAACGAACCCCGATCTTTCTCCTTTTCCTGTTCTTTTTCAGCAGCACTGAAGCACAGCTTCCCGGCAAGCCGAAAAAATATCCCAGCCTTTTGTGGGAGATCACCGGCAAGGGAATGAAAAAACCTTCCTACCTGATCGGCACCATGCATGTGAGCAGCAAGCTGGCCTTTAACCTACCCGATTCTTTTTACCTGGCGCTGAAATCGGCGCAGGTGGTGGCGCTGGAGACCAACCCCGAGACCTGGCAGGAGGATATGAGCAGGTATGAACTGGAGGCGGATACCTATACGGACTATACCGGTTTGAGCAACATGTTCACTTCAATGCCATCCGATTACCTGGGCATCAATACGCTAAAGTTCTATAAATACGATAAGAAGATCGAAAGGGCCCTCTACAGCAATCCCTCTGCTATCAATAACCTCCTGTACCGCAGTTACGGGAATGAAACAAGCGATTTCGAGGAAGACACTTACCTCGATATGTATATCTACCAGAGCGGGAAAAAATGGGGGAAACTGATCGCGGGTGTGGAGGATTACGGTGAAAGCATGGAACTGATGGCAGAGGCTTACAAAGACGCGGCAAAAGACAAGAACAAAAAGGAACGGAGCTATACGGACTACGATGAAGCATATTCGGCCGACCGTTTGCAGGAAGCCTATCGCCGCGGTAATCTTGACCTGCTGGATACCATCAACAAGTACAACAGCATTTCGCCCGCGTTCGATGAAAAATTCCTTTACCGCCGCAACGAGATACAGGCTGGGTCCATTGATTCGATTCTGAAGAAAGGTCTGACTCTTTTTGTGGGGGTGGGGGCGGCGCATTTGCCGGGCGACAGGGGCGTGATCGAGATACTGCGGAAAATGGGCTACCGTCTGCGCCCGGTGATCATGGGAGAAAGAGCCGGCCGCGCCAAAGACCTGCTGGATAAGATCCGGGTGCCGGTTATTTTCAGGACCGATACCGCCAAAGACGGATTGTTCCGGGTGGATATACCCGGTAAATTTTACAAGTTCGGCGATGATGCGGCGCTGGACCAGCAGCAATGCGCCGATATGGCCAATGGAAGTTATTACCTTGTTACCCGTATCATGACCAATGCCTGGTTGTGGAACCACAATACGGATGATGTGTACCGGGTGGTGGACAGCCTGCTTTATGAGAATGTTCCCGGGAAGATCCTCACCAAAATTACGATCACGCGCAACGGGTACAAAGGTTTTGATGTGCTGAACCGCACCCGCCGCGGTGACCTGCAGCGGTATAATATCTTCATTACTCCATTTGAGATCATCTTTTTCAAAATGAGCGGCAACGGTGATTATGTGAAGAACGGTCCCGAGGCGGAACGATTCTTCAGCAGTATCAGCTTTACCGGGTATAAGAATGGTAACGGAAACGGTTCGCAGATGAAACCCTACTCACCGCCCTTTGGCGGGTTCAGGGTGGAATTTCCGCATGTTCCCTATACCGGCAACGACGGAAGCTGGATCTTTGATGCGGCTGATAATGCGAATGGTATTCAATACCGTGTGCTGAGGACCGATATTCATAATTATCATTTTGCCGGCGAGGATACCTTTGACCTCGGCTTGCTGGAAGAGAGTTTCATGGGATCTGATTTCATCGCGTCCAGGGACTCACGCCGGCAATTTAGTTTCAAAGGCTACCCGGCGCTGGAAGGAAAGTACAAAGACAAATCAGGCGCCGTTCTGCAAACCCGGTTCATCATCCAGGGGCCGTATTATTATACACTGGTGGCCCGTGCAAGGCAGGATACTCCCGCGCTGCAGCAGTTCCTGAATTCATTTGAAATAATACCTTTTGTTTACGGGAACAGCCAGCCGCAAAAGGACAGTATACTGTATTATTCAGTCACCACGCCTTATTTCCCGGAGGACAAAAAAATAAAACTAAAGATCCCCAGGTACAGCTGGCTGGGATCCGTTGATGAAGATGAGGAAAGAACGGAAGAGGACCTGCTCGAAGCGGGCGCGTATCGTAACAGGACCATCAGCAACGACAGCACCGGGGAGAAGATCTATATTACTTTTTCAAGGTCATCGCGGTACCAGTACCTGCGCGACAGCGCCGGGCTCGAAAAAGCTATCAGGCCCGCGTATTTCTTTGACAGCAGTGTTGTTTACCGACTGCGAAAGAAAACGGTTTTACCGGATCAGTCAAGGGTATGGGAAACCATCATCTCCGACACCGGGAGCAGCCGCACGCTGCGTACAAAGGTCTACTATAAGAACGGGATCGTTCTGACCCTTTCCACGCAATCCGACACGCTGACGGAGCCCAGCGCTTTTATTAAAGAATTCTTCGCGACATTCACTCCTTCCGACACCCTGAAAGGCATTGACCCGCTGGTAAAAAAATCAGCCCTTTTCTTTGAGGATTTAAGCAGCGAGGATACGGTACTGTATAACCGCGCGGTGAGTTATATCGATGAAATCTATCTTGATTCGACGGATCTTCCGCTCCTGTTGAAGTCCATCGGTTCGCTGGGCTGGGAAAAGAAAAAATACCTGGATACAAAAAAACTGCTGATCGATAAGCTGGGGGATATATCTACCAGAACCGCGGCGGATCAGTTAAAAAGATTGTATTATTCGCTGGAAGATACCGTTCAGTTGCAGTATGCCGCACTGGAGAACCTGCTCAAGCACCGGACAGCCTATGCCTACGATCGTTTCCGGGAAATCATTGCCGTGGAGCCGCCGGTGCTGGATTTTACAGGTGGTGGTTATGTCAATTATTATACACAGCTTTTTGCTGACAAATTTGCAAATGGCGTTAAGTACAGGGACGGAAAGTTCCTGGATGAACTTTTTGATACCCTGGAACTTTCCCGTACGATCCTGCCGGACCTGCTTCCGTTGCTCAACCTTGAGGATTACCGGGAAACCATCATGAAACTGCTCGGGCGTATGATCGACAGCAACCTGGTGAAACCGGGCGATTACGAACAGTACTACAGTAAATTCCTGCTGGAAGCCAGGCAAAAACTGAAAAAGCAGGCCGTTACGGAAAAGAAAAAATCCATTGCCCGGGCGGAGGAAAACAAAACGGACAAAAAGAAACCCGCTTACCTGCGGGAAGAAGATGAAGATTACGGTAATTCTGATCTGGGTCTTTACGCGGTGTTGCTGCTGCCCTTTAGCGACCGCCAGCCCGCTGTAGAACCTGTGATCGAACAAATGCTGCGGTCGGGGGATAAACGTCTCCGGTATAATACATTCATGTTGCTGCTGAGAAAAGGGAGATCTTTTCCGGATAGCCTGCCGGGTTATTTTGCCGGACTGGATGATTACCGATATGAATTGTACAGCGACCTGAAAGACCTTAAAAAGCTAAACCTTTTCCCCGCGAAAAACAACACCCATCTTGAACTCAGCCGCAGCGCCCTGCTCGACAGGAGCGCTTATGATAAACCAGATTCGGTGGTTTACCTGCAGCGACTGCCAGCGGAGCATAATGGGAAAAAGGGCTTTGTATATTTCTACAAATACAAAAAGAAAAAAGATGACCTGACCTGGAAGCTGGCCACGGTGGGACTGGTGCCGGAAGATCCCGGGGTTTTTGAATTTGATGACCCCGGGGAAATGGAAGCATTTCCCTATGATGATTCTTATAATGAGAGCGTTCCGGATCATGCGCTGGACTTCACCGGTTTTTCAGATACCAAACTCAAACCCGGGACCGCCCTCGATATTCAACTGAACAAGGAGCTGAAAAGAATACTGTATTCACGTCACAACAGCGGCCGTGAATTCTATAAAGATGAAGACACTGCCAGTTCGGAACTGGCGGATGACTGACCCTTGAACTAGGCGGCGGGGATCCCCCGGGGAATGGAAGCGATCAGTTTTTGCGTATAGGCTGATTTTGGATGGAAATAAATTTCGTCGGCCGGCCCGCTTTCCTCAATTTTCCCATTGTTCATCACCATGATCCGGTCGCTGGTATAGCGAACGACCGACAGGTCATGCGAGATGAAGATCACCGTAAATCCAAATTCTTTTTTCAGGTCATTGAGGAGATTCAGTACCTGGGCCTGTACACTTACATCCAGCGCGGAGACCGATTCATCGCAAACGATAAAGGAGGGATCAAGGGCCAGTGCCCGGGCGATCACGATCCGCTGGCGCTGCCCGCCGCTGAATTCATGCGGGTAGCGGGAAAAATGTTCGGCTCTCAGGTTCACTTTTTCCAGCAGCTCCGCCACCCGGTCCTTCCTGGCTTTATCGCTGGCGAAGATCCTGTGTACTTTCATCGGTTCGGCGATCGCGTTCCCGATCGTCATTCTGGGGTTGAGTGAAGAATAAGGGTCCTGGAAAACGATCTGTATCTCTTTTCTCAGCGAGAGCAGATCCCTTTTTTTCATATTCGCGAGATCGGCATCCTTATAGATGATCTTTCCTGAAGTCGGCTCGATCAGCCGCAACAAAGTCCTGCCCAATGTTGTTTTCCCGCAACCGCTTTCACCCACCAACCCCAGCGTTTCTCCCTGGATTACATCAAAACTTACATCATCCACCGCTTTAGTGTAGGAGCGAGCTTTGCCCAACAATGTTTTTTTCGCAGGAAACCAAACGGAAAGATGCTCAGCCGACAGAAGAACAGTCGGCAGTCTACAGTCTTCAGTCGGCAGTCCTTGGTCAATGGAGGGACACATATGTTTTAATGGATTGACTGTGGACTGCGGACTATGGACTGCTGACTGCATGAAGTCACTCACTACCGGCAACCTTTCCCCACGCTTATGATTCACGGGACGACAGGCGAGAAGTGCCCTTGTATAAGGGTGTTGCGGATTATGAAAAAGATTGCGGACCGTATTTTGTTCAACGATCTCCCCCTGGTACATGACCACAGCCCGGTCGGCGATCCCGGCTACCACGCCCAGGTCG
>CAZEZE010000122.1:0-8031 GCA_964516445.1 uncultured Chitinophaga sp.
AAGGTTTGGTCCGCTTTTTTACAGTTCTTCTCATAGTTTACTCGCTCTACCAATTATCGTTTACCTGGTTTGTAAGGAACCACGAAAAGAAAATGGAAGCCCGTGCGCTGAGCTTTGTAAAGAAGAATTTTCCGTCGGCCACTGAGAAATTCCCGAATAATAAAGATTCACAGCTCGTTTACCAGGAACAGCTTGACAGGATATACCAGGACCGGCTGAGGAGGCTGCTCGACAGCACCCGTGATGTTACGATCACCTATGGCATCAATGGTGCCATGAGTTACCAAAAGGCAAAGGAAGAAGAACTGAACCTGGGTCTCGACCTGCAGGGTGGTATGAATGTGACCATGGAAGTGGAGATGACCGGTTTGCTCCGGTCGCTTGCCAACAACTCAAAGGACCCGAATTTTTTATCTGCCCTCAAAAATGCGGAAGGCCGCAAAGCCAACAGCGGGGCGGATTTCATTACGCTTTTCATAGAAGAGTACAGGAAACTGGAGAAAGTCAGACCGCTGGCTTCCCTGTTTTCCGGCGCCGCTTCGGGAAAGATCGATATCAACTCCAGTGACAGTAAGGTCATAAGCTATATCCGTGCAGAGGCACTGGATGCTTTTGACAGAACCGAAAGAGTATTACGCACCCGTATTGACCAGTTTGGTGTGGCCCAGCCCAATATAAATCCCAACCGGGAAAAAGGCATTATCAATGTTGAACTGGCGGGTATCAAGGACAAGGAAAGAGTGAGAAAGATACTTCAAAGCACAGCGAACCTGCAGTTTTGGGAAGTATATACCATGAACGATGAGAATTACAATGCCGGCTGGCAGAAAGCCATACAGGTATTCAATGCAAAATATGGCGGGGTAAAAGATACCACAGCTGTAAAAGACACAACTGCAACAGCAGACACTACAGGGAAAGCACTGGCTCAAACTGATACCACCGGTAAAAAAGACTCGGGTATTTTATCCAAAAAGATCGGAACCGACAAAGACACTGCCGGGAAACCGGCCACTGATCTCACGGCACAGAACACGATCGAGAAGTTTATCCAGTTCGCCGCTCCCTACCAGGACGAGAAAGGCAAGGTCATTTTCCCTTCTGCTATCGGCAGTGTGAATTTAAAAGACACCGGCCTGGTAAGGGAATACCTTGCTGAACTGCAACCGAATTTCCCTTCCGATATCATCTGGGCTTTTGGAATTCCGGAAAAGAATAAAAAAGGTGTTGCCGCCGGCATTGTACCGCTGTATGCGCTTCGAACATTCGGCCGTGCCCAGGCCAAACTGGAAGGGGATGCGATCGCGGATGCCCGCCAGGATTTTGACCAGTACGGTAAAGTGGAAGTGAGAATGGAAATGAAAAACTTTGGCGCCAATATCTGGAGGGAAATGACCAAGAAGAATGTCGGTAAACCCATTGCCATTGTACTGGATAATATCGTTTACTCCGCTCCCAATGTGATCAACGAGATCCCCAATGGCATCTCCTCGATCAGCGGAAATTATACACAGCAGGATGCATCCGACCTGGCCAATATCCTGAAAGCCGGTAAACTTCCTGCTCCTGCTAAGATCGTAGCGGAACAGCAGGTGGGTCCCACCCTTGGTAAGAAAGCCATCCAGGGTGGTTCCATGGCCTTCATCATCTCTTTTGTTGTCATCTTCCTGCTGATGCTGGTATATTACAACACCAGTGGCTGGATCGCTAATATCGCCCTGATACTGAACCTGCTCTTTACGGTTGGTATACTGGCGGGTTTAGGCGCCACGCTTACGGCACCCGGTATCGCGGGTCTTGTACTTACTATTGGCATGGCAGTGGATACGAACGTTATCATTTATGAACGTATCAAGGAAGAACTGAACAGGGGGAAAGGCTATATCCCTTCCATCAACGAAGGCTATAAACGTTCCTTACCACCGGTGCTGGATGCCCACGTAACCACCCTGCTGACCGCGATCATCCTGTTCTATTTCGGACTGGGGCCCGTAAAAGGATTTGCCACAACACAGATCATCGGTATCCTTCTTTCCCTGTTCTGCGGAATCCTGGTCAGCCGGTGGGTGAGTGAATGGTTCACCAGCAAGAAAAAACACCTTGAATATTTCACCGGCGTTTCCCGCCGTGTCTTCCGGCATGCGAAATATAAATTCATTGAATACCGGAAAGTGGCCTATGTCATTTCGATGGTCGTTCTGGCGCTAGGCATTGCTTCCTATTTCAACGGTTTTGATTACGGTGTTGAGTTTAAGGGAGGCCGTAGTTACCAGGTCCGGTTCGACAAGCCGGTGGATGATATCGAGAAGGTAAGGGAGAGCCTGCGGACAGCTTTTGAAGGTGAAAGCCCGATCCTTAAAACGATCGGAGATAATGCCACTCTTGACATCACCACCTCCTACCAGATCAATAATCCGAGCCTGGCGGCCGACTCCATCGTGCAAAGCAAGCTTATAACGGGACTGGCTGATTACCTGCCGAAAGGCATCACTTATGAGAAGTTTGAGACCAATTTCAAACAGGGCTCCAATAAAGTACTGCCGACCATTTCCGATGATCTTAAAGCGGGTGCGATAAAGGCTACCATCTTTGCCCTGCTGGTGATCTTCCTGTATATCTTCATCCGTTTCCGCGACTGGAGGTATTCCATGGGAACCATTGTGGCACTGTTGCACGACGTATTGGTGACACTGGCCGTTTTCTCCTTTGCCCGCAATATCGTTCCGTTCCCGCTGGAAATAGACCAGCATTTCATCGCGGCGATACTGACGGTGATCGGATTCTCGATGAACGATACAGTGATCGTGTTTGACCGTATCCGCGAGGACAGCCGCCTGATGCCCACTGCACCGCGAACCGAGATCATCAACCGTGCCATCAATGAAACATTGAGCCGAACCATCATGACTTCAGTGACGGTGTTCCTGACCATTCTGATCCTGTTCCTGGTAGGGGGTGAAGTAACGAAGGGCTTCGCCTTCGCGATGCTGATCGGTGTGATCACCGGATCCTACTCTTCTATCTTTGTTGCCGCCCCCATACTGGTTGACCTTGGAGGAAAGAGAGCGCTGGGAAAAAAGACAGATGAAGTAAAGCAAAAAACAGAAGCGGCTCCCGCAAAGACAACCTGATCATACGAAAGCTAACCATAATAAAAAAAAACCTCCTTTGGGAGGTTTTTTTTATTCACAGAAATTGAAGTATGTGTTCAGACCGCAAAACTAGTCCCGCAACCACAGGTGCTGCTGGCATTTGGATTTTTAAACGTAAAGCCCCGGTTATTGAGCCCGTCCTGCCAGTCAACCAGCATACCAAAAAGGTAGAGTTCATGTGCCTTATCCATGATACACCCGATACCCCCGGCCGTGAAATGCCGGTCATTCTCTTTGGGTTGATCGAATCCCAGTACATAGGTCATGCCGGAACAACCGCCCCCCTTTACACCTACCCTTAATCGTTGAGTGGTATCAAAACCATCGGCATTCATCAGTTTGCGTATCTCCGCGATCGCCCCTTCCGTTAATGTTACCGGTGTTGTTGTTGCAGTTTCCATATGGCAAAGTTAGTTATTCCTTCCGGGCTGTGTATGTCACTGGTTTTCGGAACCGGGAAATTTGGTTGATTGGTTAATTAGTTAATGGGTTAATTAGGCCTTACAGCAAAGTATTTTCCAACTGCTACCAGGCATTTCTCTCATACATATTTAATTTACATTTTTATAGGAAAACTAAGAGTCCGGACTAAACTCCGGATATAGGACCCAATCAACCCATTAACTAATTAACCAATAAACCACCCGCCCTCCCTATTTTTGCCTTGTCATACTTTCAAATAACCATGGATACCACTACCTTAAGCCTGATCATAGCCGTTCTCGCATTTCTGCTGGCCATTGCATCCTTCCTGAAAAAACCGGCCCGGCAAACCGTACCGGTGCCGAACGGGCCCAATAACAACAGCATTTCATTACAACTGCAGGCTTATGAACGGTTGGTCCTGCTTTCAGAAAGGATATCGTTGCCAAACCTCATCAGCCGGCTGAACAAACCCGGAATTTCCGCTTTTGAAATGAAGATGATCCTCACGGAAAATATCAAACAGGAATTTGATTACAACAGTACCCAGCAATTGTATGTAAGCCCGGTGAGCTGGGATGCGGTGCGCAACCTGAAAGAGCAGAATATCATGATCATCAACCAGGTTTCGGCCGGACTCCCACCGGAGGCTTCCGCTGCCGAACTGAATAAGAAAATACTCGAACTGATCCTTTCCCAGCCCAACGGTTCGCTCCATGAAATGGTGTTACAGACCCTGAATTTTGAAGCCAAAAAACTCATGTAATGAGCGAAAAGAAAATTCATACGGACAGCGATATAGAGATCCGGGATGTATATACACCGGCCGACCTTCCCCCTGGTACCGGGGATGAACGCCCGGGGAATTTTCCTTTCACCCGGGGGGTGCAACCGGATATGTACCGCGGCAAACTATGGACCATGCGGCAGTATGCCGGGTTTTCCACGGCCGAAGAAAGTAATACGCGCTATCATTATTTACTTTCCCAGGGTGTGAGCGGACTCAGCGTTGCCTTTGATCTTCCTACGCAGATCGGATACGACAGTGATCATCCGCTGGCGGAGGGGGAAGTGGGAAAAACCGGAGTCGCAATTGACAGTATCGAGGACATGAAAGTGCTCTTTAAGGGCATCAACCTGGAAACGGTAAGTACTTCCATGACGATCAATGCAACAGGTTTCATTCTCCTGGCATTTTATGCCGCGCTGGCCAAACAACAGGGCGCCGACCTGAAAAAGATATCCGGCACCATCCAGAATGATATATTAAAGGAGTATGCCGCGAGGGGAACCTATATCTATCCTCCCCAACCCTCCATGCGTATCATTACAGATATTTTCGAATGGTGCAGTCGGGAAGTTCCCAAATGGAATACGATCTCTATCTCCGGGTATCATATCCGGGAAGCCGGCAGCACGGCTGTGCAGGAGATCGCTTTCACCCTCAGTAATGGCAAAGCTTATGTACAGGCCGCTCTGAAAAAAGGGCTGGACATCGATGTATTCGGCAAGCGGCTCTCCTTTTTCTTTAATGCGCATAATAATCTTTTCGAAGAAGTGGCAAAGTTCAGGGCGGCCCGGAAGATATGGGCGAATATCATGAAAGAGCTCGGTGCCACTGATCCGCGGGCCATGATGCTCCGATTTCACACGCAGACCGGTGGCAGCACACTGACTGCGCAGCAACCGCATAACAATATCCCGAGGGTTACGATACAAACACTGGCTGCGGTGCTGGGAGGTACTCAATCGTTGCATACCAACGGTTATGATGAAGCACTCAGTCTCCCCACCGAAGAGGCCGCCAGGATCGCACTGCGGACCCAGCAGATCGTGGCCTATGAGAGCGGTGTGGCAGATACAGCCGACCCGCTGGCCGGATCTTATTTTATCGAGTCACTTACCGATGAGATCAGTAAAAAGGCCCTGCAACTCATGGAGAAGATCGATGCGATGGGCGGAAGTGTTTCCGCCATCGAACAGGGATTCATACAAAATGAGATCGCCAAAAGCGCCTATAACCACCAGCGAAGAACCGAATCCGGCGAAAAGATCATCGTTGGCGTAAATAAATTCCAGGTCAGTGAGAAGAACAGCGTCCCGCTTTTCAGGATCGATGACAGTATCCGTACAATCCAGGCGGAAAAACTGGCTTCGCTGAAACGCAACCGCGACAACGCCCATTGCGACCAGGTACTCCAGATCCTGAACGACAAGGCTTCCGGCGATGAGAATATCATGCCTGCTGTTGTGGAGGCAGTTGAAAGCAAATGCACCCTCGGTGAGATCGCTGATACGTTAAGGGAAGTATTCGGGGAATATAAATAAATTCCTACCGGCACCCATAACTTACTTCACAAGCCGGCGGGTCAGTAGTATCATGATCTGCGACAAGTTTTCCCTCCTGTAATGCCATTCCTGCGATGCTTTCATTCATTCGCGTTTTTATTCCTATTTTCATTGCCCAAAAAGTCACTTATGATCAAAAGAAATATGAAAAAGAAGCTCTTGTTGATTTGTTGTTCAGCCCTTTCATTGTTTGTATTTGTCGGCACGGGGGCAGGTCAGAAACCTGCCTTATCCACCGCCAAACCTGACTCCACCCAGGCTGGCCGGCAAAATGACGGAACACTCAGCCCTGCAGAGCAGAAAGAAAGAGATTATCTCGAAGAAAAAAGGAACCAGGAAAGAGCATTGAAAGAGAAGGCTAAAACAAAAGAAAAAAGTGCAGGTGAAGGAATGCCGGTGAGCCCTGCAATTGCAGAAATTCCGGCTGCCAGCCCTTCTTTTATACTCGATAGTCTTGATAAATATATCCAGCGCGGTATGGAACAATGGCAGGTACCCGGACTGGCAATTGCGATCGTTAAAGACGGCAAGGTCATATTCAGGAAAGGATATGGTGTCCGGGAGATCAATAAAACGGAGCTGGTTGACGAGAATACACTTTTCATCATTGCTTCCAATACGAAACTCTTTACCGGCACGGCGCTCGCAAAACTTGAATACGATAAGAAATTATCATTGAATGACAAGATCACGAAATACCTGCCCTGGTTCAGGTTAAACGATACTCTGTCAACCCGGCTGGCCAATATCAGGGATATGCTCAGTCACCGCATTGGCCTGAAAACCTTCCAGGGAGATTTCACTTTCTGGGATTCCGGTCTTCCCAAAGATTCCATCATCTGGAAGATGCGTTACCTGAAACCATCCGGTGAGTTCCGCCAGGATTTCGGTTATTGCAATTCCGCCTTCCTGGTAGCGGGCCGCGTACTTGAAAAAGTGACCGGGAAAACCTGGGAGAGCTATATTGAGGAAAATGTGCTGAGGCCCCTGGGCATGACTAATACTTATATGAATACGGCCAACCTTGTGATACGGGAGAATATAGCACAACCGCATAACAACCTTTACGGCCCGATCACAACTTTACCATTCGACAAGGTAGATAACCTGGGACCCGCGACCAGCATGGTAAGCAACGTTAAGGACCTGAGCAAGTGGCTCATGCTCCAGCTCGACAGCGGCCGGTATGAAGGTAAACAGATCCTTCCCTGGCAGGTGCTGCAAAAGACAAGGGATATCAATATCCTCACGGGCAGCCGCCGTTCCCCTTATTACCCGACACATTTCAGGGGTTATGGCCTGGGTCTTTATTCCACCGATTATAACGGCAAACAGGTTTACTGGCATACCGGGGGCGCTTTCGGCCATGTAACCAATGTTTGTTTTGTACCGGAAGAGAAACTGGGTATCACCATCCTTACCAACAACGACAATCAGAATTTTTTCGAGGCATTGCGATACCAGATTCTGGATGCCTACCTGGGAGTACCCTATACCGACAGGAGCAAGTTCCTGCTTAATTTTTTTGTGCAAAGCATGAAAGCAACCAACGATTCCCTGGCCGCTTTACAGGCAAGAGCTGATAAAAAGAACACGCCTCCATTTAAACTGGAAGATTACACCGGAACTTATTACAACACGGTATACGGGCGTATTGTGATCGTAAAAAATGAGAACTACCTCTTATGCCGTTTCCAGCACCACCCAGAACTGATTGGTGTTATGGACTACATGGATAACAATGAATTCCGCATGAAATACTCCAATGCGGGATATGGTGTTTACCCTGCCAAATTCACATTAAAGAATGGAAAACCCGACGGGATCGAGATCCAGGTGAATGATTTCCTCGAAAGCGATTCCTATCTTTTTGTGAAAGATCCAAAGGGTAAAGTGATAAAGTAATCACTACTTAATTTAAGAACTAATACTATTAAATGTCCTGCCGGGTTTCCCCTAGGCAGGATATTTTTTTGAAACAGGTTGTGAGTTGCGAGTCCCGAGCTACGAGCTACGAGCTTTGAGCTGCGAGCTCTGAGTAGTATTCTATACAGCAGCAGACTTTATTTTTCATCCCGGTTTTTCAGGATCTTTTTGCACTATCTTT
>CAZEZE010000123.1:0-7996 GCA_964516445.1 uncultured Chitinophaga sp.
GAAAAAACACATTGATATCAAGTAAGACAAGACCGGAATTTGAAAAAAGCCCGGATGCGTAACACGTCCGGGCTTTTTACTTCATGGATTTTAGTCTGTCTGACGCCCTTGAGGAGTGACCAGAATTCTTTTCCCGATATCCTGCATCAAGATCAAAAGGTGGATGGTAAATTATTGATCTTGATCATCTTTATTGTTCCAGCAGTTTTAGGCGATGCTCTAATTCAATCAATCGAACTTGTAATTGTTGGATCATTACCTGCTGCTCCTGAACAGCTTTAACGAGGGGAACGGTAAACTCGGCGTATCGGAGGCCATAATAATCCTTTTCGCTTTTCGGTTTGTCTACCCCGCTAAATTCAAACCCGATTTCCCTGGCTGCTGCTTCAACTTCCTGGGCGATAAATCCTGTTCGCAATTCCTGTGAACCGGCCGCTAGTGCTTCTGAATTTTCAACCTGACCTTCGCCCATAATGAAAGCAGCCAGTTTATCCTCATTCAGGTAATAGGTCACTGGTCGGAGTTTTTCGATAAACAGAAGCCCCGGTACATTTTCTTGAACTTGATCTTTGAATCGACCATCACTCGTATTCGTCCAGTTTGCCGGCCCGCCAATGCTGGTAGCAAGTGCGCCAACACCATTTCCGATTCGAACCTGATTACTCGCGGTGATAGCCGCGTTATAACCGATGGCGACGGAACTCGAATAGCCTGTGCCGATAAGAAAGGCACCAGAGCCAATGGCTGTATTTTGACTCCCGGAGGTATTGGCGGCAAGCGCATTATCTCCAAAGGCGGCATTATCATTACCTCCTTGGTTTCCCTGTAGGGCCTGGTGACCGACTGCGGTATTGTCAAATCCGGTACTAGTAGAATACATGGCATTGTTTCCCACGGCCGTATTATTGCTGGCGGTGCTATTGCTGTGGAGAGACCAGCTGCCTAAGGCGGTATTCGAGTTGCCGGTGGTATTGAGAAACATGGACTTGTACCCGGCTGACATGTTATCATCACCGCTGGTATTGGCGTTAAGGGACAGGTTACCTATGGCTGTGTTTTGAAAACCATCCAGATTGGAATACATGGAATTGTTGCCGATGGCCACATTAAAATTGGCGGTGGTGTTATTGTGAAGGGACCAGCTGCCCACCGCAGTGTTGTAGTTTCCCGTGGTATTGTTGAACATGCAGCGAAAACCAGCAGCCACATTGTCATCACCATTGAAGTTTTTGTTAAGGGAAAGATTCCCGATGGCGGTGTTTTGAAAACCAGTTGTATTGGTATACATCGAGTTGTTGCCAACCGCGGTATTGTAAGATTCATTGTTGTTATATAAGCACCAGCTCCCTAAGGCAGTATTATAGTTTCCTGTGGTATTGGTGATCATGGCATTCATTCCCGCGACTGTATTATCATCGCCGGTTGTATTGTTAAGGAGGGCATTATGTCCCATGGCCGTATTCTGAAAGCCATTAGTATTGAAATGGAGAGACCATGATCCCATGGCAGTGTTAAAATCACCTGTCGTATTTTCAAAGAGCGCGTTGGCACCGCATCCGGTGTTCCATTCTCCGTCAATATTTTTAAATAAGCTCCAGGCCCCGACACTTGTATTTTGTTGCCCGATGGTATTATTATACAGGGCGTTATTGCCAATCCCCGTGTTCATGTTGCCGCTTACGTTATCATTCAAGGCATTACTGCCGATACCGGTATTTTGTTCGCCAATGGTGTTGGATAAAAGTGCGCTGTCCCCAAGGGCCACGTTCCAATTGCCGGAGATATTGGATTTTAAAGCGCTCATTCCAATTCCGGTATTGAAATTGGCAGTATTGACATTTCCGGCAAGATATCCGAGGAAAACGGATCCTGCGGATGCTATGCGGCCGGCTTTCTGATTATTCACCCGGAAATTGAGCGGTATGTTATCGATCGTTCCGACAAAATGCGTTCCGTCTGTCGTTCCGCTGTTACCAGAAGTCTGCCAGCCACTGCTGCTTTCGAGGATTCGGTTCCATTGACTCCCGTTCCAGGAATAATAGCCTGCACCCAGGGAGGTATTGATATTATAGATCATCAGGCTGGTCGCTGGAGAAGGGACTGTAGTGACATCGTTTAGGGATGTCAGATTAATCCTGGGGATCAATAAGCCTTTGTTGGTAAAGCTGATATCAAGCCCTGCTGAGGCGTCAGGAGCGGTGCCGGTAATGTTAATGCCAGTTCCCTGGGCAAAAGAGTCATTGAGTTTGGCAAACAGAAGAGACTGCAGGACAATAAGGAGGAATCGGATTTTCAATTTCATATATAATAAATTGAATTTTAAGATTGATACCCGGTTGGAGAGAATGTTAGCAAATCACGGGTAAGAAGCGTAAAGAATGCATGACCAATAGGAAGTTGGAGTATCCACCGTGTAAGTAACAACTCAGTGCTACGAGAGCTGACAGGAAATCCTTCAGACTTTTTTAGAAATGCAATGAATCAGGAATGCCTGTCCATCCGCTTTGAACACAAAGTCATCTGATTGTGCAATGCCCCCGGTGTTTCGGCTAAAATGTAAGATGGTTCAGATGGAAGGAATCCTTTGTCATGAAAAGGGAAAGCAGGCATTCGGCGGAGCCTGCTTTCAGGGTTATTGATTAAATCCGTCTTCAATTTTGGTTAAGCCGTTTTTTTGTTTCTATCCTGTCATGAATAGGGTTCGAAGGATTTCAGCCTGTCACTCTACGGTGAGGTTGAAGGTATTTTCAAAGGACCATATACCCGGAATTTCACCTGAGATTACAAGTGTATGCAATCCCGGATTCAGCTTTTTTATCATGATGTGATAGCCGTCTATGACGGCAGGTTGTGGTGTGCCGGTGATACAGGGGTCAAAACAATTGCTCAGATCCGGATTGCCTGTAAAATAGAATAAATCAGTCAGGAAGCGGTAATCTTCCAGGTCGAGAGCCACTCCGTCAAGCGTAACCGCTACAACTGTCCATGCATCAATCGCTGCCGTTGCTCCTTCCTGGAGAAAATCCTCCATAGACTGGCCCGGAGCGGGTTGCCAATTTGGATCAGGACAAGGCCAATCATTCAAGTAACTAACTACTCCGGAGAAGATAGCTTTTTCTTTAGGAACGGTTACATTGATCGTAGCTGTTCCGAGTGGAGCACTTAAGTAAAATACGTGGGGATCATTCTGGTTGAGCGTGTTTGGATTCTGAACCGAACAATCAAAAGCGGTAGATCTGGCATTGGCGCTGATGATCCATTCCTCATAGGATTTGCCGAAGGGCTGTGCGGTGGGCGGATACAAAGCATTATTGGCATTGCTTCGTAATGAAAGTTCGGAAGAATTATTTGCCTCGGGACGAATGGAGCTATCTTCCTGGCAGGAGATCAGGGACAACGTCTGTGCAAATACCAGAAACAGTACAGCAGCAGGAAAAAAGGGATTTTTCATTTGGATACATATTAATGCGTAATGCCTACTCGGTTGCGGGGATTTTCGGCAAGGTCCCTGACAGCAAGTGGAAAGGCTGTCGGGGATTAATACAGAGGAACATAAATTCTTAGCAAAGGGCTAAGGGTAAGGAATAAGGGTAATAGGGCAGAAAAGGCAAATAAGGGGAGCCAAAAAAGTACAACTGGGAATTGATCAATGAGATGAAATCATTCATCCCCCCGTAATTCAACCTTCACAAGTTGTAATTCGCTGGTGACACTATTCAACGAGCACAAACCCTGCCCAGTCATACAGTTCCCATCCTTCCTCCCGCATTTCCCTTTGCGCTGTATACAGCGCTTGCCGGATGGTCATGTTATCTTCAAGCCAGTGCCGATAAAAGGAAATCATCAGTTCCTTTGTTGCGGCATCCGGCACTTTCCAAAGTGACATGATAAGGTTTTTAACCCCGGCGATTTTGAAAGCGCGCTGAAGGCCGAAGACACCTTCATTTCCCTGTATGTCTCCAAGACCCGTATCGCAGGCGGATAGCACGACCAGTTCCGTATTACGCAAGTCCATCTGAGAAATTTCATAGGCGGTGAGGATCCCGTCCTCCATCCCGGGACGGATCGTGTGCCCGTTTTTCCAGGCATAATTCCCGCCGGCCAGGATGAGACCGGAACGAATCATGGGATATTCGGATGTTTTGAAAAAAGGTTCATGTCCAAATGGCAGCGGGCCGGGATTGCTGACAGGGTCGGGAAAGAAGTAGCCATGTGTCGACAGGTGGAGGATGTAGGGTGATCCTGCCGTATCGCGCACCTGACATGCGGAGGAAACATTTTCTTCCGTTGCCATACGCCCGGTGATTTCAACAGCAGGCAGGCCATGCTGCTTTAGTAATCCCGCCACTTGTGCAATTTCTTTCTGCGTTCCTGGTAGATATGTCCACGCTTCCCCTCTTGAGACCGTCGGCACAAAGGTTGGTTCTGTTATAGAGGCAACATCATTAAGGGGTATGGGGGAAGTGCTCTCCACGGTGAGGTTAGGGAACGTATCGGCATCGAAATCCACACCGCCGACCAGGACAGCCTGGATACCGGGTTTTGCGGCACGGTCATGTTCCATCAGTTGTCGGGTACTG
This sequence comes from uncultured Chitinophaga sp., assembly GCA_964516445.1. Classification (GTDB taxonomy): domain Bacteria; phylum Bacteroidota; class Bacteroidia; order Chitinophagales; family Chitinophagaceae; genus JJ008. The sequence continues at coordinate 4,581 of CAZEZE010000123.1, forward strand.
CCTAATAGGACGAAGTTAAATATATCACTTACCCGTTGTCCATCCGGAAGTTGCAGCGCGGAAAGGTTAATCCGGTGGAAGAGACCTGTAGGCGAACAATAAATGGTGTTTACATCCCGGAGGTAGGGGGCCATGGGTTGCCAGCCTAGATGATACAATGACAGGTTGGAAGGATTCCCGCTGGTTTGATCGTACAGGGAGTTTGCCGCTGCTTCGGTATTGGTTTGTGTATGCTGGATAATTTGAAGCAGGGCACTTTCTTCAAACAGCGGTATTAAAATTGGTCGGGGTATGTCGGGCTTCATCAGGATGGCTATGTAGATCGTGCTGTCTGTGGGGCGGTATAAATTGTAATGAAAACGAAGCAACTCAATGGCCGCTTCTCCCTTGCGAAGTCTCTGACGAATATCCTGCCATGTTACGCCCGGGGATTTCCCGGATTGGTTTCCGGATAAGGCTGCATATTCGGATTCCAGTACTTTTTTCCAGGCTTCAAGTTTTGCCAGGGTATCCGCTGGTGTTGCAGGAAAATGATAGGCCTTCTTCAGGCAATAGGCATTATACCGGATGGCATCGGTCAGCTCCTTCAAGGCTGAAGAAGCTTGGATTTGCTGATGTTGTAGCCGAGCGGACTCCAGGATCAGGCCCTTTTGGTAGAGGGCCAGGTCCATACATCCAGCCGCGAAAGCAGAATCGGAAGCGGTGTCCAGGGTATAAAGCGAAAGGTATCGATCCAGTGCGCTTTCCATTTGGGGGATATGCGAGGTGATGACGGACGGGATATTGAATTTGAGCAGGGAGTCAAGTGGTTCCCGGGTTTCTTTAATTAATTGTGCGGCCACAACCCGGCCTTTTTCAAAGGATTTTTTCCGTCCATAGACATCGCCAAGCAAATGAAGACAATTCTTTTTGAGTTGCTGCATTTCGGCAAGATCGCTGTTATACAATTTCAGTTGCTCCGTTAAGAGCATCTCCGCCGTATCCAGTTTCCCTTCCTGGATGAAGATCGAGATCAGATTCAGATAAGTCCCGTTATAATCCGGATCCTGAGCCCCCAACAGGATTTTTTTGATCTGAAGCGATCGCAGGATATACGGTTTCGCATTTTCGGTTTCGCCTGAAGAGATATAGATTAATCCGATATTATTCAGGCACCAGGCCAGGTCAAGCGCATGACGGGCTGAATCTTTTGCGAACAGGTAGTATGCCTCCCGATTGGCCTGAAGCGCGGCAGGAAAATTTTTCGCGAGCAGGTAGGCATTTGAAATGTTGATCAGCGTCTTGCCAATGTCCGGATCAAACGGATCCAAAAGTGCTTTTTTTCCCTCCAGGGATTCCTGATAGTGTTGAAGGGCTTTGTCGGATTCCCCCGCATCCAGATAATAGTTGCCAAGATTGTTTTTCCGCCAATAGAAATGGATATCCCTGGTGGGAGGAGCTTCAAGCAGTAACGCTATACTTTTTGCACGCGCTTTTTCCATCCGGGGAATGTCTCCCAGCAGCCCATATATCCTGGAAAGTTCCACATAGGAATTCGATAGCCCTACGTAGTCAGGCTGGTTGATGTTTGCCAGCGATTCCTTTACCAGGATCGCCTCGGTCATACTTTGCCGGGCCTGGTGGTACCGGCCAGTAGCGGCATAGACCATCGCCAGGTTGTTGAGTACATATCCATAACCGATCTCCTTTGTTTCCTGGTTTGCCGTATAACATAATTTTGCCTGGGTATAATATCGTTCTGCAGTTTCCAGGTCGCGCTGAGCTAAGAAGACATTTCCCAGCTGATTAAGCGTAATGCATTGCGTTGAACCCTGCTCGCCTTCATGACGCATTTTAATGGCAAGGCTTTCCAAAAGGACTTGCTCGGCATCCTGCCATAAGCCAAGCCGGGTGAGCAGATACCCTTTGGAATGCAGGAGATGGCCGCGTTTGCGGTGATTTTTTCCCAGGGTTTCCACACAGGCAAGCGCTGTATCTATTTGCAGCAGGGCGCTGTCGATTTTTTCCTGGCGGAGATAGATGTTTTGTCTTCGAATAAGAGAGTCAATACTTTGGAGAATACGGAAAGTATCTGTTTGCTGGGAAGCAACTGGTAGGGAAATACTTAGGCCCAACCCTGCAGCAATGAGCCGAAAGATCGATAAGAAAATGATTTTCTTCCCGGTGTGTTTAGGATTCACGTAGCAGGTTACGTATTAATCATTCTTTTACCATCATCAAAGTCTTTTTTTACCAGCGATGCTGGGAGGGTGGATCTGGCAATAAGGTTCGTTATATTATATCCCTAATGCATTGAGCACTTTTTGAGCTTTCTCTTTCTGTCTGGCCTTCGGATGATTCATATGAGCCAGGAGTTGTTTTTTCGCCTTCTCCTTATCTCCTATTCTGAGATAGGCCATGCCCAGGGTAAAATAGGCTTCTGAAGCAAACGGGGACCGATTGTGTGCGATAATATTTTCCAGGATGGAAATGGCCTCATTGGTTTTACCAATGTACAATAGCGCGTTTGCCAATTGAAATCTGTAGGTGTCATTCTGTTTCGCCGTTTCATCAATTGATTCAAACAAACCAGGAACTTCAGCATAAGTACCATCCCAGTAGGCTTTTCGAAATTTTTCGAGAGCAGATGTCTTTGTCTCCCCGCGGTCCGTTGGATCCATCATCGGATGGCGGTAGGGTTCAAAATAGGCAGCAAACAAATCGCCGTGCTCTGCCTTTAAGGGCTGTTTTATGGCTTTCGCCGGATCGGTTTGTCTCTTTTCGTGGGAATCTTCCGGCTTCTGATCCGGGGTTTCTGCCTGAACACTGTCCCCCGTTATCTCCTGCGGATAGTGCTGGGTGCTGTCACCCCTGCCCGCTTCGGAAGGGAAGGGGGCCTCAGGCTTATCTTGGAATAACCTCCAGGATAAGGCAATGAGCAGTATAAGGATAGTCAGTGTGCCGATCCAAAGGAACCATCGTCTGCGCTCCCTGGGCCGAGGCGGTTTTGAATGATCCAGCTCGATATCGCGCCGGGCAAATCGCTGACGGAGCATTTCGCGCTGACGGAGTTTCAGTGGCAGCATGGCTGTCTCAAACTCCCTCACTTCCTGATCAAAAGCAGGGTCCTCCCTTCGACGTTGGTCGAACGCTGCTAGTTCACCTTCTGTCAGTTCCCGGGCAAGGTATTTTTCAATGAGCAGTTCATCGCGATCTTCCATTAGCTGACGGAGGTATTTCGTTTAGTTAGAAATACTTTCAGCCGTTTCAATGCCCTGGAGAGAGTCACACTGACGGCGTTGGTGGATGTATAATCCATCGCTTCCATAATTTGCGTAACAGATTTGCCTTCCATAAACCTCAGGACCAGGATCTGGCGGCTTTGCTCCGGCAGCTCGGCAATCGCCTCTTTGAGAAGGGACTCCTGATCCCCCGGG
>CAZEZE010000124.1:0-7941 GCA_964516445.1 uncultured Chitinophaga sp.
ACTCGGACCTCCGGGCGCGCCACCGCCGCCACCCCTTCCAAAGCCCGGGCGTGCCATCAGGGACGGCATAAAAAGGTGCATACCCGCATCTGTCTTCATGGCTGCATCTTCCCAGTTCCAGGCATCCAGTTGTACCACCGACGAGGAGCCGGCCAGGAAACTTCCCTGTGGAATAACATTGGCTGCCAATACCCCGCTTGAACGAAGGGTGTTGATCACTTTTGAATCGGTATTATAAGCTACGATCGAACGCACATTGGGATTCATATCACCGATCTCCCGGCTGTCGTTGGAAGCCCTAACGGCGCTGATCTCGATAAGCCCCAGCACACTGGTTGGCAGGATCAGACCGGGGTACACATGTTTGCCCTTTGCATCCACTACCTGTGCATTATCCTGCGGTACGGTAATGTCCTTACCCACTTTTTCAATTTTCCCGTCCCTGACCTGGATGGTTCCGTTCTCGATCACGGTGCCATTGCCCACATGGATCGTAGCGTTGGTAATGAATAGCAAACCTTTTTGCGGGCCGGCCGGAAGTATATTGGCCTGCGAATAGACCAGGGTGGTCAATGCCGTGAATACCGTTAGAAAAAATATCTTTCTCATGTTTCTGACTTTTTTAGTTGTTATCAATTTCATCGGCATCGATTACCAGCAGTCCGTGGCTGTGGCCGTGGTCGCTGCAATTGTGCATGATCTGGTAGGAAGGCTGGGCGGGTACAGTAGGCATTCCGCTTCTTTTTTCACCGGTGAGTTTTTTCACCAGCCGCATTCTTTCCGCATCCACCTCCTTTTGCAGTTGCTCATCCTTCTGCCGGTCGAAGTAAATGGTCCCATCCACGATCGTGTACAATGATTTGGCATAAATACTCAGCGGGTTATCGCTCCAGAGCACCACGTCCGCATCCTTGCCCACTTTAATACTTCCCACTTTATCCGCAACGTGCAGCATTTTCGCGGGATTGATCGTTACCAGGCTCAGTGCCTCTTCCGCGGAAAGCCCGCCGTATTTCATGGTTTTGGCTGCTTCCTGGTTCAGGCGCCTTGCCATTTCCGCATCATCGGAATTGATCGCAACCGTGAGCCCCACTTTATGCATAATGGCAGCATTATAGGGGATCGCGTCCTCCACTTCCATTTTATAGGCCCACCAGTCAGAAAAAGTGGAAACAAAGGAGCCGTGCGCCTTCATCTTATCGGCTACTTTATAACCTTCGAGAATATGAGTAAAAGTGTTGACAGTATAGCCCATCTGTTCAGCCACTTTCATGGCGCCGTTTATTTCACTTTGCACGTAGGAGTGACAGGTGATGAACCGTTTCTTTTCCAGTATCTCCACCAGGGCTTCCAGTTCCAGGTCACGGCGGGGAGCGATCAAACCGGTCAGTGGCTTTTTCGCTTTAACCAGTTTATCCTTTTCTGTTGTATAGGCATCCCATTCTTTCTTATAATCCTTTGCCCTTGTGAATGCATCCGTAAGCACCTGCTCCACTCCCATCCGGGTATCCGGGTAGCGGGTGTTACCCTGGGTGGCGGCAGAGCGTTTCACATTCTCTCCCAGCGCGAATTTTATTTGCCCGGGCCAGCCTTTGAATTTCATATCCTCATCATTCGCGCCCCATCTCAGCTTCAGCAGCTGTGTCTGTCCCCCTATTACATTGGCGGAACCATGGAGGATATGGGATGATGTGACACCCCCGCTGAGCTGCCTGTAAATATTGATATCATCGGGGTTGATATTATCCGCGATCCTCACTTCAGAAGTTACTGATTGGGCCCCTTCATTGATGGAAGCGGCGGCAATATGCGAGTGTTCATCAATGATGCCGGGGGAAACATGTTTTCCTGTTCCATCGATCACCCTGGCACCGGGTTCATTCAGGTTCTTACCCACGGCGGCGATCTTTCCGTTCTTCAGCAATACATCGGTATTGGTTAATACCCCTTCTTTCTCACTTGTCCACACAGTCGCATTCCTGATCAGGATGGTCTCCTGTTTGGGCTGGTTGGCCTCGCTCCAGCCAAATGGCAGGAAGGGAAAACTGACAGTGCCGACAACCGGTGTTTCTTTCTTTTTTTCCGTTTCCGGTTTCACTTCAGTGGCTTTCACGAAGACAGCCGTCCAGGTAAGGTTGTTACCCAGGGAATCAATCCCGGTTCCGTTCCACTCCGTACCATTGCTGATACCGCTGAGTCTTGTGGCGGTAGCAGGCAGGGTTTGCGATTGCGCTCCGCCAAAACCACCACCGGGAAATCCACCGGGGCGGCGCTGGGTACTGTCTGTACCTGCAGGCATAGCCGGTCTTGGGCGACGCTGCATCGGGGCATAACTCAGTTTAACCTGTTTGCCGTCAAAACTGAATTTACTATTAAGCGTATCCTTACTGTAAAAAGTAACCGAATTGGTGGTCTTTACCTCCATCAAATATTTTTCTGTTCCGGCGGGTGTATTCACCGTAAGGGCCCAGGTGCCGGCAATATTATCATCCCCTTTCACACCATATTTTATGCCCTGGACGTAATTGTAGAGGATATTTGTTTTCTCATTGAAGAGGGGGCCGTTGGTGACCAGGAAATTGGCCAGTTTGCCCGCGTCGAGGCTTCCCACTTTATCATATACGCCCAGTAAAGTGGCCGGTGTCTTGGTCAGCGCTTCCATCACTTTGTTTTCACTGAGCCCATATTCCATCGCTTTGCGAAGGTTAGGCCAGAAGGAAGCCGCACTCCGGAGATCAGCCGTAGTGAGGCAAAAGGGGATCCCTGCTTTTTCAAATGCGGCCGCATTGGTGGGAGCCAGTTCCCAGTGCTTCATATCTTCCAGTGAAACAAACCGGGCTTCCACCGGATCTTCTACATCCTGTGCCACGGGATAGTTGAGCGGAAGGATAAAAGAGGCATTCGTGCTTTTCATCTCCTTGATCCGCTGGTATTCATTTTGCCCGGCTTTGATGATATACTGAACGCCGAATTCATCACCAATACGGTCGGCCCGCAGGTTATCCCATTTATCGTTGGCCTCGAAGATCTGGGGCAGGCCCTGGTTATCATTCCAGGACTGCAGGGAGGCATTGAATCCTTCGAGATACGGTTTGTTCTTATACCAGGCGGCATCCAGGTAGGTCTGGCGCAAGAGGGCGATATACCCCATTTTGGAACTCGGGTAAGCCTGTGTGGATGTGCCCTTATTAAAGGAGTAATGCGCGGAGGCTTTTTCCTTTACGATCACCAGGTTCTCTTTTTCACTGGCCAATGTTACGACTGCACCCGTTCCGCGCGCAACCCCGTCTTTTACATGGGTGAGTACAGTGCCAAAACCGGCTTCGCGCATGGGTTTTGCTGCGGCCTCATTGGAGCTGAAAACCTTGTACACGTCCACATCCGATTTAATGGCCTGGTTCCATCCGAAAGGACCTTTTACATTGGTCTCAAACTGCGGGGTGCCAAAAAAATTGAAACCCCCTGTTTGCTGCTGCTGACGTTGTGGCGTACCATAATCTGTGTAGATATCTATGAAAGAAGGATAAATGTATTTACCCTTGCAATCCACTTCCACCGCGCCGGCGGGAACAGCCAGACCGGTGCCTACAGCTATGATCCTGCCGTCCCTGATCACCATGGTGGCATTCGTTAAAGTAGTGGAAATGTCTTTTACGATCGTGGCATTTGTAAAAGCATAATGACCATGCCGCGGATCCGCTATGCCGTTCTCGGGAAATGTGGGCTGCGCCAAAACGGGTACGCTGAATAATAAACAGCATATCCCTGCGAGCCATAAACCTTGTTTTATCATTTATGTGTGGTTTTAAAGGAAGCCGAATTTAAAGCAATCCCGCAAATCGCCGCAATTAATGTGATAAATGGGCCTTGTTTTACGCCCTTGTGACCAATTCCATTCCGCGGAACTTTGGTTATCTTTGATGATATTATAATTGTGCGTTATATGGCCGTTGCAAGATCGTTTGTCCTCCCCGAATTCAGCCTTACTCCCCATATCGACCAGGTGGGTGTGGAGGAAAGGGCATCCCGTTTCACCAAAAGAAGTATCAAGAAAGAAGCAAAAATGAACGGGCTGAAGCTGGTGCTTAATATGATCGATCTCACCACCCTGGAAGGAAAAGATACTGACGGAAAAGTGAAACAGCTTTGTTACAAGGCCATGCATCCGCATGATGCCGTTCCGGGTATTCCGACTGTTGCCGCTGTCTGTGTTTATCCTTCCATGGTAAAAGTGGCAAAAAAAGCGCTCGGTGATTCCGGAATTAAAGTGGCATCCGTAGCAACCGCTTTCCCCAGCGGACAGGCGCCCAGGGATGTAAAGATCCGGGACACGAAATACGCGGTGAATGAAGGAGCCGATGAGGTGGATATGGTGATCAGCCGGGGAAAATTCCATTCCGGTGAATACAATTTTGTGTTTGATGAGATCGCTATGATCAAAGAAGCCTGCGGCAGTGCCCGTTTAAAAGTGATCCTGGAGACCGGGGAACTCGGCACCTTTGATAAAGTGCGACGTGCAAGCGATATTGCCATGCTTGCGGGTGCTGATTTCATTAAGACCTCAACCGGAAAGATCCAGCCGGCGGCGACAATGCCGGTGACATTGGTAATGCTGGAAGCTATCCGGGATTTTTATTATAGGACAGGAAAAATGATCGGAATGAAACCTGCGGGGGGAATATCGAAATCCAAACTGGCACTTCATTACCTGGTGATGGTGAAAGAGGTGCTGGGGGAAGACTGGCTGAGTAATGAATGGTTTCGTTTTGGCGCCAGCAGCCTGGCCAATGATGTGTTGATGCAGATCGTAAAGGAACAAACAGGACTGTACCAGGCGGCGAATTATTTCAGTGTTGATTAAAGCCCGCTGAGAACTTTTAACCGGGTGTCTTTTAAAAACTCATATTAATAAATGCTCAATATTCAACCATCAATGTTCAATACCCAATTGCTAAATAAAGGCAATCACATGATGAATTGCAAAATTGCCGGAGCGTTTAAAAAAATGAGATTATGCCCGTAACAAAGAAAAAACCGGTAAAGAAATCGAATACGATCAAACTGAAATTTGATACATCGTGGAGTTATGCCCCTGCCCCAGAAAGCAAGAGCGCGGCTATGATCCATAAACAATATGATCTTTTCATCAATGGTGAATGGCAAAAACCAACCAGCAAAAAATATTTCGACACGATCAATCCCGCCAACGAAGAAAAGCTGAGTGAGATTGCTGAAGCCAATGAAACGGATGTGAATAAAGCGGTGGTAGCTGCCCGCAATGCCTATGAAAAGGTTTGGAAGAAAATGCCAGCCAAAGAAAGGGCCAAGTATATTTTCCGCATAGCGAGAATGGTGCAGGAGAAAGCAAGGGAACTGGCCATCATTGAAACACTGGATGGCGGTAAACCGATACGCGAAAGCCGCGACTTTGATGTACCAACAGCCGCCAATCATTTTTTCTATTATGCCGGCTGGGCCGACAAGCTGGATTTTGCATTCCCCAACCGGCAAGCTAAACCACTGGGAGTGGCCGGACAGATCGTTCCCTGGAATTTTCCCCTGCTGATGGCTGCCTGGAAGATCGCGCCGGCGCTGGCCACCGGAAATACCGTTGTTTTGAAACCAGCGGAAACAACTCCCCTCACTGCATTGAAACTGGCGGAGATCATACAGGAAGCAGATCTTCCCCCCGGTGTAGTAAATATCATCACCGGTGCGGGAGCAACCGGCGCAGCCATCGTCAACCACCCCGATGTTGATAAAATAGCTTTCACGGGGTCAACCGAAGTAGGCAAGATTATTCAAAGAGCTATTGCTGGAACCAGGAAAAAAGCAACACTGGAATTGGGTGGCAAGGCTGCCAATATCATTTTCGAGGATGCCCCGATCGACCAGGCCGTCGAGGGAGTGATCAACGGTATCTTTTTTAACCAGGGTCATGTTTGCTGCGCCGGTTCCCGTTTATACGTGCAGGAATCGGTTGCAAAACTCGTGATTCGCAAACTCCGCGACCGGATAGAATCGCTTATCGTGGGTGACCCGCTCGATAAAAACACCGATATCGGGGCCATTAATTCCAAACAACAACTCGATACCATTCATAAGTATATCAGGATCGGTAAACAGGAAGGCGCCGAAATGTTTGAAAGCAGTTGCCGTCTCCCGAATAAAGGATTTTACTGCCGCCCCACCCTTTTTACCAATGTGGCGCAGAGCAACCGCATCGCGCAGGAAGAGATATTCGGACCGGTACTGGCGATCCTGACTTTCCGAACGGATGATGAAGTGATCGAAAAGGCCAACAACTCACCTTATGGACTGAGCGCCGGTGTATGGACGGATAAAGGTTCCAAGATCTTCAACATGACCAAAAGAATGCGGGCCGGTGTGGTTTGGGCCAATACTTTCAACAAGTTTGATCCGACATCACCCTTTGGCGGTTATAAAGAAAGCGGATTTGGAAGAGAGGGCGGCTTACACGGGCTTTCCGCTTATGTTTCACTACAAGGCTAAAAGGTTGTTTAAAGGGTTTAAGAAGTTCAATAAGTTTAAAAGGTTAGTGCGATGGCAAAGATTGAGCGATTTGAAGATATTGTTTCCTTGAAGGAAGCAAGAGTATTGAACAAGATATTAGGTGATCTGATCGATGGAGGCAGATTCAAACAAAATTACAGGCTGATCAACCAAATAGAGGGATCAGCAGGTTCTATAATGGATAATATCGCGGAGGGTTTTGAAAGAGGCGGTAACAAAGAATTCATCCAGTTCTTATATATAGCAAAGGGATCCTGCGGTGAACTGAGGTCGCAGTTATATAGAGCTCTTGACAGAAATTATATAACACAAAATGAATTTGATAACTTTTCAGTTCATGCCATGAAGATCAGCAGCCTTATACAGAGATTCATTACATATCTGGAAAACACAGAAATAAAAGGAATTAAGTATAATGGCAAGCCACCCAAAACCTTTTAAACTTATTGAACCTATTCAACTTTTTAAACCATGTAAATGGAAAAGACAATCAAAAAATCTTCGTTGCCTATCAGCGAGAATGGTCTTGAAAAAAAATCCACTGCTAAGCGACTGGAAGTGCTGAAGACCTATAAAATTTATATCGGCGGACAATTCCCGAGAACGGAATCGGGCCGTTATTATATACCCACCAATGCAGCCGGCAGGAAACTGGCGAATGTATGCCTGAGCTCACGCAAAGATTTCCGTGATGCAGTGGTGGCGGCCCGCGGGGCATTTGGCGGGTGGAGCGGCCGGGCGGCTTTCAACCGCAGCCAGATCCTGTACCGCATGGCGGAGATGCTGGAAGGGAGAAGGGCACAGTTTATCGAAGAACTCATCCAGCAGGATTCAACAAAAGCAAAAGCGGAAAAAGAAGTTAACCTCGCGGTTGACCGTTTGATCCATTATGCCGGCTGGTGCGATAAATTCCAGCAATTGTTCAGCGCGGTGAACCCGGTTGCTTCATCCCATTTTAATTTTTCCGTTCCGGAACCTACCGGTGTGGTGGCGGTGATCGCACCCCAGGGTGATTCACTGCTGGGCATTGTATCTGTCATAGCCCCGGTCATCGCGGGAGGCAATACCTGTGTGGTGCTAGCTTCTGAAACAAAGCCCCTCTGTGCGGTCACCTTTGCAGAGGTACTTAATTCCTCAGACCTGCCCGGTGGAGTTGTCAATATTTTAACAGGAAAACCGGCCGAACTGGTTACCTGGTTCGTGGACCATATGGATGTAAATGCAACCATTTATTGTGAAAATAATTCTGATACACAGAAAATGATGCGGGAGCGCTCAGCCAGCAACCTGAAACGTATCTTTTTCTATAATAAAGTGAACTGGCTTAGTGAAAACGGGCAATCCCCATATTTTATAATGGATACACAGGAGATAAAGACCACCTGGCACCCGGTGGAAAATATTGCG
>CAZEZE010000125.1:0-7920 GCA_964516445.1 uncultured Chitinophaga sp.
CCCCGGTACTGAGGGAACTGCTGGAAAAACAATTTGATTCCATTCACGGACTGATACATTGCAGCGGCGGGGGACAGACCAAATGCCTTAAATATATACCCGGTAATGTCCGGATCATAAAGGACAACCTGTTTGAAACGCCGGTGATCTTTGATCTTATTCAAAAGGCCAGCGGGTCGGATGACCGTGAAATGTACCAGGTATTCAATATGGGTACACGGATGGAGATCTATTGCAGCGGGAATGATGCTGAAAAGATCATCCATACTGCAAAAGCTCATGGCGTGGAAGCGCAGGTGACGGGCAGGGTGGAAGCGTCCAAAACAAAACAATTAGTTATAAAGACAAGTGCCGGTGAATTAGTTTATTAATTCTTAAGCTAGTTTGCTTTATTTTGCAATACCAGGGGTATTCTTTGGAAAAAATCACTGAAGATGGCTGAACCAATCATCGAACTCAGAAATGTCAATATCTACCAGGGCAATAACCTGGTACTCCAGAATGTGAACCTGACAGTGAACAAAGGTGAATTCGTATACCTGGTGGGAAAGACCGGAACCGGGAAATCGAGCCTGCTCAAAACGCTTTACGGGGAACTTGAACTCCGGGAAGGAGAGGGGATCGTTGCAGGTTTTGCCCTGCGGGGACTGGATTGGAAAAAAGTACCCTTCCTGCGGAGGAACCTGGGTGTGGTATTCCAGGATTTTCAACTGCTCACCGACAGGAATGTCAATGACAACCTCAAATTCGTGCTTAAGGCCACCGGCTGGACGGATGTAAAGCTGATGGATGAGAAGATCGCTGATGTGCTGGATAAAGTGGGACTTCGTTCGAAAGGATTCAAAATGCCTTTTGAACTCAGCGGAGGCGAACAGCAACGGGTGGATATTGCCCGGGCCCTGCTCAACTCACCTAAACTGATCCTCGCGGATGAACCCACCGGTAACCTCGATCCCGAAACATCGGATGAGATAATGAACCTGCTCTTCCAGATTTCCAGGGATTATAATACAGCAGTAGTTATGGCCTCGCACGATTATATTGTAGTGAACAAATTCCCTGCTCGAACCATCCGTACGGAAAGGGGACAGGTTACAGACAATGCTACCATAAGTATTGAATAAGCGCCTGCGTATTCTTACCGTTATCGTAGGTTTCTCCCAGTAATCGTTTCCGCAAGGTGATCTCCTCCCCGGTAAAAGGCTGGTGATAAAGCTGTGTGATCACCGATGCAAATGCATCGGCGGTTGAAGCGATATGGCAGGCACCTTCCAGGCCGGTTCCCTGCACCATGGTTTCATTTGCGATGCAATGACGGCCTTCAAACAGCGTATGCAGGAGTTTCAGCCGTATCCCCGTATTGTTTTTATTGAAAGCTGGCAGCAGGTTGATATGCGCTTTACGGATTAGATCATTCAGTTCCGTATCCGAAGGATCGGCGACCAGGCAGGTATGCTGAAAAAGATGGGCCATTTTTTGAAGTCGACGGGAGGGTTTCTTCCCCGCTATCACAAATGGTTTGCGGATCCTGGTAAACACTTTTCGTAACAACCACATAGCCGCCTCTTCATTCTCCGGAACGGAAAGATTCCCGTGGTACAAACAAAGTGTTCCGGCTCCTTCTTCCGACTTCACTTCCTGCCAGGACGGGAAAGCCGGCAGCAATATGGCTTTTTCAAGGTGATAATCTGATTTCATCGATACTGCATCACCGGCACTGATACAGGCATAGACGCATTCGCCCGGCAGCTGATGCTGGTATTTTTTCAGCAGCCGGCTTTCCCTGCGGAAGAACAATTTTTTGAAAAGGGAACGTTCGGCCCTGCCCAATTCAGCATAATACCTTGCCTCATCATTGTGCAGCCGCACCACCACTTTACGATGCTGCAGGTCAAGCTCCCGCAGCACAGCGGTGCAATGCAATCCTTCCAACAGAACCGGGTGATCATCCTTTTTCAGGTTGACGGCCAGTTCATCATTGATACGGGAAGCAACAATGTAAGGAAGCCCCCTGGAAAGACCTCCCTTACCTGTCTTTCGTTCATATACATGGATGCTTTCACAGAACTGGTTGAGTTCATTCGGCATCCCTCTTTCATTGTAACTGAAATAATGCAGGTGAATGGCAATACCGGCCTTTTTCAGCCAGGTGATACGGTTCATCATATCAATGGCTCCCCCGTAATCGGGAGGCCATGGAACATCCAGGCAAACGATATGAAGATGACGATTCACTACCCGAATACAGATTTATAAAAGGCCAGTAATTTTTTTTCTTCCTCCTGCCAGTTCAGGACCTGCCGGGCCCGGAGGCAGTTATCCTTCAGTCTCGCATATAAAACAGTATCTTCCAGTAAATTGTTCAGGGCGGCGGCTATTCTTCCGGGGGCAAGGTCACTGATCAGCACCGCCACTTCAAATTGCTGGTTGATCTTCCGGTATTCCGGGTAGTCCATGGTCACCTGCGGCAAACCAGAATGGATATAATCAAAGAATTTATTGGGTAGCGCTAAGTACTGGTTAAGTCCCGTGTTTTCAGCTACTGCGATCCCGGCATACGCGGTTTGCGAGAATGTCCTCAGTTCTTCCGGTGAAAGCATCCCTTTCAACACGACCTTATCCTCCAGTTGCTGGTCTTTGATCAACGCTTTCAGTTGCGGCATGAAATTACCGTCGCCACATATTACCAGTTTGCAGTTTACCAGTTTCATGGCTGGAACCAGGAATTCAAAACCCCTGGCTTCATTGACGGCACCCTGGTAGAGAATGAATCTTTCACCGGCTTGTCCAGGTAGCAGATCCTGCAATACCGGTACATTCCGTATGGTTTCATACTGAACTGCATATCTTTTCCGGAATTCTGCGGCAATGCTTTCGCTGACCGTATAACCCGATTTGAATTGTGGAACTGCCTTTTTTTCAATCCGGGTCCAAACCCGGAGTACAGCGGGCCGGGTGGCCACTTCTTTCAAACCGGTAAATAATTCATGTGCATCATAGATTCGATGAACGCCCTTCCAGCGCGAAATTTTCAGGCAGGGAAGGATCGTGTCGAGGTCAATGGCACAAATCGCATCCATCTTTTTGAACAGGAGGTAAAAGAATAAACGGGTATTGAATTCCGCATAGAAAAATTTACCCTTGTTGAACAGGCAGCGGATCCTTTTTTGACGGAATTTTTTTTCTGTTAAAGGGAGCGAATTGGATAACCGTCGTCCTACCAGCGTTACATCAAAACCGTTTTCTGAAAGGCTGTTACAGATCCGGTGCATGCGCTGGTCATGAGTGAGGTCGTTGGTTACTGTAAAGTAGATCTTTTTATCCATGCGTCCGGATTCAGGATAATGGAACGGAATGATAAATTCTTTCGATAACCTGCACCGTTTTCAACCCGTCTTCGGCCGAGGTAAAGGGATGATCCTCCTGTGCGAGGGCCCTGACAAGATTCTCATATACCTGGTCGTGATTACTCATCGACCCTTTGTAAAAACCATAGTCATTCGGTGCGCCGGTTTCTGCCAGGGAAAGACCGTCCTGCTCCGTTTGCTGGTAAATGATCTTGTTCATATAACCGCCGCCTAACTGGATCGTACCTTTCTCAGCCAACAATGTAAGCGACACTTCCATATTCTCCCGGTAGCTGTTGACAGACCAGTTGATACCGCCCAGCACACCCGTTTCCATTTTAAGCGCCACCGCTCCGCAATCTTCGGAAAGTACAATGTCACGGTGCGCCATATTACTTCTGAATCCCCTGATCTCTTTGATATCCCCCAGCAGCCAGAGAAGGGCGTCGATATAATGGCTGAACTGGGTGAAAAGGGTGCCTCCGTCCATGTCGGTGCCTTTCCAGGAATTGGCATAATAGGATGCAGGTCTGTTCCAGAAACAATTCATCTGGAAACTGTATACCCGGCCCAGTTTATTCTCCTGCAATAATTTTTTTAACCCGGCGATCGCGGGGTTGTACCGGGTGGATTTTACGACGAACAGCTTCCGGTTGCATTCTTTGGCTACCCGGATCATATTTTCCGCCTCTGTAACGGAGATGCTCAGGGGCTTTTCACAGAGCACATGAAAACCCGCTCTCAACGACTGAATAGAATGTTCCGCATGTAACCCGTTGGGGGTGCAAACGGCCATCACATCGATTTTTTCGCCACCGGCCAGCAGATCAGCCAGGCTGTAAAAGGCTTTGCAGTTGAATGTTTTTGCCAGTTCATCGGCGCGGGAGGGCACGATATCGCAAACGGCCGCCAACCGGCCCTGCCTGGCGGCTTCGGAGGCATGACGCGGGGCGATCTTGCCACAACCGATGATGGCGAATTGCAAAGGGCTCATTTCCGTCAAATATACAGCTTGAATCCGGGTTGAAACAGCGTCCGCTGCGGCAGAAATGAGAAAGGGCCTGCGATGGCAGACCCTTTTGTAATAGAATGCGGGTGAAGTTACTGTCCCCCCATATTCATGATATCATTATTGCCGTTATCCTGTTCCCGCTGGTTCTTGCGCTTGAATAAGCTGGTATCGAATTTACCAAAGCGCCAGCTAAAGTTGACACGTACCACCTGAGGGTCACGACGGCGGAATACATCCTGTATAAAATAAGGTGATTCGGAATGTATATCGGAAACCCTGGTGCGGAAAACGTCATTCATGTTCACTGAAACAGAGGCCCTGTTATCTTTCATAAACGTGTAACGCAGTCCCATATCCACATAGTAAACCGGTCTCACGTAACCCTGTGCGGATGTGCTTTGTCCGAACATACCTCCACCATGACCGCCTCCACCACCACCGCCACGACCGCCGCCTCCCGGGGGAAGAATGGTTTTGGACTGGTAGCTTCCGGATAATTGGAAACTGAGTTTCTTTGAAACCTTGAAGCTGTTGTTGAACTTAGCTAACCAACTCGCAAACTGATCCTGTGGTTCGATGGTCGGGTCATCGATCTTGATCTTCGAGGTAAAGAAGTTCAGGTTTGTTGTCAGTTCCCACCATTTCGCCAGGTTATTTTTCAGGGTTACTTCTAATCCGGTAATAAAACTGGAGTTGGCATTGATATAGGTATTAATGACCTGCTCTTTCCCGGTCGCCGGTTCGATCTGAACCTGCTGGAACGGGGTGATGAGGTTATTGGTGTTCTTGTAATAGAGCGATAACAGGAGGTTGTCCCTGTTCTTGAATATTTTCTGATACGATAATTCCAGCGAATTCGTGAATGCCGGGTTCAGCCCTGGATTTCCCTTACTCAGATTCAGGAAATCGGATGAATCTGTAAAGGGCGTCAGTTGCCAGAAATTGGGACGGTTGATCCTTCTTGAGTAATTAAGCTGCAATTCCTGGTTATTTTCCAGTTTCTGGCTGAGGAATGCGCTGGGAAACAGACTTACAGGGAAGTTAATGTCAAACTGTTCATTTGTTTTTGTAAGGATGCCTTCATACAGGGAACTTTCGGCCCTTAATCCCAGTTGGTAACCAAAATTCTTGATCTTATTACTGAATGTGGTATAGGCGGCCAGCACGCGGTCCTTGCTCTGGTAGTCAACAAGTGAAGCCGGCTGCAGTATCAATTGACCGGTAGAAGGATCCACGGTATAGAAGGCATTGTTACTGCTGTTCTCATTGAAAGCTGCCCTCACGCCCAGTTCAAGTTTCGACTTATCACTGAGAGGATTTACAAAATCTGCCTGGAATACCAGGTTCTTATTGATACCATCGCCGATCTGGCGCTGGTTGAATGTAAAGTCCTTAGTCGTAAGGTCGGGCATAAAATAATCTGTAACCACGAGGTTATCCGTGGGTCCTTTTCTTCTGTTGTAGGTGATATCGGCTGTCAGTTCACGTCCCGCTTTCGGGAAGTTATGTTTGAAACTGATAGTGGATCCGATATTGTTGAATTCCCGCTCTGATTCCGAGTATCGTTTTATCAGGGAAGATGTAACGGGGCTGCTCAGGGTATCAACCCACAGATCGCTCGATGTGGTAGGAGAGAACCGACCGCGGCCCAGGTTGAAAGCAGCCGAAAGGGTTGACCGGTTGTTCATGAAATAATCAATACCAGCACGACCAAACATCATGTTACCTTCCATGATCGACCTGTCGGTCTGGTAAAGTTTATTATAAGGATTGTCCAGCATCGAAAGTCTTTCCGTGGTTCCGTCACTGATGGATTTACGCTGGTTGAAATTCCCGCTGGCAAATACATTGATCTTGTTCTGGCGTACATTGATGTCACCGCCCAGTCCGATCCGTGCCCTTGAGTCTATGTTCGCACGTATACTTCCGTTATAACCAACTTTCCGGTTTTTCTTTAATATAACATTCAGGATCCCGGCTGTACCACCCGAAGCATCGAACTTGGCGGAGGGGTTGGTAATGATCTCCACGCTTTCAATGGCATCGGCGGGGATCTGGTCCAGTTCCATGGTGGTGGGTCTTCCGTCCACAAAGATCTGGGGAGCATTATTGCGTAAGGTTACATTTCCATCAATATCCACATTAAGCGAGGGTACATTACGCATGATATCCACGGCCGTTCCGCCGGCTGACACAAGATTTTTGTCTACGTTAAATACTTTCCGGTCAATGCCCAGTTGCAGGCCGGGCTTTTCAGAGGTTACCGTTACATTCTCCAACACTTTATCCTCGATATCCACTTTGATATTGCCAAGATCTTTTTCAAAAAGACCGGCCCCCATTTCATTGCCTGCTCCATTCCCTTCCGGTCGCTTCATATCAAATGATACTGTTTGCTCGTAAGGCTTAAACCCAACCACCGAAATCCGGAGTTTGTACTGACCGGCTACCGGAATGTTTTCCAGCCTGAACTCACCGTTGTGAGGGGTCAGCATTCCTCCGACAACCACTTCCTTTCTTTTTTTGGTTGCGGAGTCCATACGGTTCTGGATCAGTTGTACAGAGGCATATTCTATAGGTTTTAAACTTTTTGCCTCAATCAGTTTCCCGTAAAATGTGCCATTGGGCATCTGGCGACCTCCGCCTGGCTGTGCCGATAATCCGTAACTAATTAAAAATGAAGCTATTAAGTAGAGAAGTTTTTTCATTATCTGTTTTTGTAATTATTACCGCTTTTTAGACGCCAAATGGAACCCGAACTTGCTTACAATTCCATGACTTGTTGATGAATGGTTAATGACAACTATTAACGGGAAAAGTTCAGTTTATACACCGCTGTTGATAAGATCAGCTCATTAAATAGGTTAACAGTACCTGCATCAAACCGATGATAAAACCGATGACAGCACCAATGATCTCCACAAACCTGAACTCTTTTGACATGATCTGGTAAAGGATCTCTTCCAGTTTGTCTGAAGAAAAGGCAGATACTTTTTGTATGACGATATGTTCCAGGTCGAGTTCGGTCTTCAGGTTCCCTGCAAATTGTTTCATCACTTTCGGGAAAAGGGTTTCTAATTCCCGCATGAAAGCGGTTTTCATCTTGTGGATCGTTTTGTCACCGATAAACATGCTGATGACCGGCATTTCTTCACTCAGACGTACCCTGAGAAACTCATCAATATGGGCCTCGATCGAGGGCATGATCTTTTTCAGGTTTTCCGGGCTGCTGATCTTTTGCTCAATGTCCCCGAAAGAAAGGAATTCATCACTGACGATCTTTCCCAGCTTTTCCGCAAACTGCTGCTGTCGTTTTGGAAAAATCCCATGAAACGTAATACCCAGGAACTTCCTGGGTTCACGGGGGTGAAACAGCATTTTGATAGCAATCCAGTTGGTGACCCAGCCAATAAAGGCGGAAATAACGGGGATGATAAAAAACCAATAGTTCATACCGCTGAATAAGGATAAAATGAAACCCCGTCTCATCTGAAACGGGGCTTGGGGGGTGGCTAACCGGGCTCGAACCGGCGACCCTCAGAACCACAATCTGATGCTCTA
>CAZEZE010000126.1:0-7767 GCA_964516445.1 uncultured Chitinophaga sp.
CTAGCAGCAAGCACAGCGGCATTATAAAATATATTCATGCAACAGATATTCGTGATATTCTCTTCATATTAAACAAATCAGACCTTCCCTCAATTGAACACAAAAACCTAAACGAGTCTGAAATAGAAGAATACAAATTGGAACCCTTAAATGACCACTTTAAAACGTATTCTTCAGTAATTGACATCAACACACCAGAGAATGCAGCTATAAAAGATAAATGGAAACTTGAAGATGATTCTCCCGATCTAAAAGTCCAACTAACAATTGCCTTTTTGTCGATAATCTATTGGAAAAAAAACCGAGAAATTATTCAGCTGAATTTAGCATCAATATTTAAAGAACAGGGAATACAAAGTGACATTAATGAAATTGTCCCTCTGAAAACTGAGGAAAAGGGAAAAGCCAGCAGCTAACATTGCATTGGCAATATGGCGGAGCGACGAATATTTGCTCAGCTTTTTGTTCGCTACTCAGCTTCGGTTTCGGCAGACGAATAACGCCAAGCAACAGAATAAACAATGAGCTTTTGTATCTTTAATCAGCATTGGTTCCGGGCTTAACGTTCAATGAATACCGCCACATCGCCAATGCTTTGACGTTTTCAGTCCTTTTCTATAAAAGGATATCCTTATTATCAATAACCTCAATAAAAAATAAATCTGGAAAGATTATGCTGAACCAGTCTATAACAATCCTCCGCATCGAACACCCGGTCCCCCACTACGAGGGCTGGAAAAAGGCATTTGACACCGATCCCATCAACCGGAAAAAATCAGGTGTAACACGTTACCGCATTTACCGGCTTGTTGAAAACCCTAATTATGTGGTCGTTGATCTTGAATTCAGCAACCTGCAAGACGCAGAAAACACACTGACATCACTCCGCAAATTATGGGAGAAGGTGGAAGGCTCGGTAATGACCGGTCCCCAGGCCCGGATACTTGCTATTGTTGAAACGGTTGAGCTTTAACTTGTATTTCAGGCGCTCTGGTTCAGATAAATCTGATAACACTTGTTAATCTTTTTATCTGTCTTTCGGAAAGAAGATTCTTTCAATAATTTTACCCAACAACAGTTTCCTCGCTGAACTTTGAAAAGCTGCCCTGTTCCGGCAATCCACTCAAACCTGTATTTTCAACTTTACCTAATTATGAGAGCCATCCCGGTAAATAAAATGTTCCTGGCTGGCTATATCCTTTTATGCTTAACAGGTATTTTATTTATCCTTACAGGTTATTCCTTTACCCTTGATGTATTGGATTATGTGCTATGGGGCATCATCCTGCTTTTCCCGATCGTACAGTTTTTCCGGTCTGGTATCCCGGGCTGGATCAAACTGATAACCGTATTATTGGTATTCATTGCCGCCATTTTTTTGGGTGAGGGTATCCTGGTTGCCATTGCATTCGGAAGAGAGGAAAGTCATACGGTTCAGAAATGGAAGTTGAATGGCTACAGCGTTACGCTTTCAAAAAGACAGGGCTGGGCCGGTCCTCCCTATTATCGTTATGACCTGGCACGGAACGGGTTTTTTGGCTTGATCAATAAAACCGTGGCCGAAAGTTACCCTGGAATGGAACTTCCTGGTTCCTGTAAAATTGAATTTCAGAAGGACCTCTATAATGATAAAATTCTTTTTGAATTTGATCATTGCCAGCAAAGGATCACTAAAGTTCAGTAATAAGATCTCTTGCTGTTGAAAAATCATGAAAATGGTGGGCGAATACATTGAAAATGCCCCCAATTTTACCGTTCGCGAAAGCCCCCACCCGACCCAATTTGGTATATTTGCTGTTCTCTTTTTAATAAAATGAGCAAAAAAGGTAAAGTTTTAGTGGCCATGAGCGGCGGTATCGACAGTACCGTAACGGCATTGATGCTGCATGACGAGGGTTATGAAGTAGTGGGGATCACCATGAAAACATGGGACTATGCGGCCAGTGGCGGCGGCAAGAAAGAAACCGGTTGCTGCAACCTGGATTCTTTCAACGATGCACGGCAGGCGGCGGTGGAACACGGTTTTGCGCACTATATCCTCGATATCCGCGAAGAGTTCGGCGATTTTGTGATCGAGAATTTTGTGGATGAATACCTGGCAGGGAGAACCCCCAACCCCTGCGTGCTCTGCAATACCCATATCAAATGGCGGGCCCTGCTGAAAAGAGCCGATGCCCTGGGTTGCGAATTCATCGCCACGGGTCACTATGCCAAAATAAGACAGCATGATAACGGCCGCTTCGTGGTAAGCAAGGCCGTTGATGATACCAAGGACCAGAGCTATGTTTTGTGGGGTCTGCAACAGGACCTCCTTAGCCGGACCATTTTACCCCTTGGCCCCTACCGGAAAACGCAGATCCGCCAGATGGCGCATGACTACGGCTATCCCGAACTGGCCAAAAAAAGCGAGAGCTACGAGATCTGTTTTGTCCCCGATAACGACTACCGCGGTTTCCTGAAAAGAAAAGTGGAAGGACTGGAAGAAAGAGTGGCGGGCGGAAATTTCATTGACAAAACCGGAAAGATCCTCGGTCAGCATAAAGGCTATCCCTTCTATACCATCGGCCAGCGTAAAGGCCTTGATATCGCCATGGGCCGACCGGTGTTTGTTACAAAGATCGATCCCGAAACCAATACCGTGGTGTTGGGCGATGAAGAAGACCTCGAACAAAATGAAATGACCGTCGGTAAATTGAATTGGATCAAATACGATACGATCACGCCCGGCATGGAGGCAGTGACAAAAATCAGGTATAAAGACCCTGGGGCATTGTCGAATTTGTATCCGGCAGAGACAGGGCATGCCCTGTCTGTACGGATCCGATTTTATGAAAATGTCAAAGGCATTGCACCGGGCCAGAGCGCGGTGTTTTATGAGGGAGATGATGTCATAGGAGGCGGGATAATACAGTTGGGAGTTAGGAGTTAGGAGTTAGGAGTGGGTCGTTTTTATTCAGGTTTTCATTCTCTCTCTATAAAATTTAAATAGTGCAAGGGCTTTGGCATTTAAGAGCCGTGAATTAAAAACAGTATCTCCGAATTTTAGGGTTCCACTCCTAACTCCTAACTCCCAACTCCTAACTGCTAACTTCTAACTCAGGAAAAGTGCAATAAATCACACGTAATCACCGTTTTATCCCTTGGAATTGAATTTCCCCGTTTTTGTTTGTAGCTTTAACTACCCGACTACGCTTAAAAAGCTTCGTCGGTCGAAGCCGAATACCCTGACACACAATAGTTAACAAAACTCTTGTCCCTGAAAGCAGAAAAACCACTTATGAGAATCCTAAGCATTCCCCGCCTTATTTTATTGGCCTTTGTCAGCAGCTTTTTCTTCTCCTGTAATGAGAAGGAAGAACTGGTAACCGAATCTTTATCGGACTATATGCCACTGGCAGTTGGCAAGTACATCACTTACCGGATCGACTCGCTGGTGTTCCCGAATTTCGGGAGGGCCACAGAAGTGCATAAATACCAGGTTAAACACCAAATCGAAGCGCTGACCAACGACAATCTCGGCAACCCGATGTACAAAGTGTACCGTTACCTGCGTGACTCCGCCGGCACACAGCTATGGGCGGCCGCGGGTTCCTACTTCATCACCCCGCTGGGCGACCAGGTGGAAACGGCCGAAGACAACCTGCGGGTGATCAAACTGCACCTGCCCCTGAGAGACGGGTATAGCTGGAAAGGTAACCGTTACCTGCCCACCGATCCGTACGGACCCATTTACAATTTCAGCAACGACGATAATATGGCCGACTGGGATTTCTTTTATGATGGCAATGCCTCCTCTTTCAGCTACGGGGGTAAGAACTATACCAATGTTTTCACGGTGGAACAGGTGGATGAATCATTCAATGTTCCGATCATCAGTCCCGGTTCCTACGCAGCCCGCTCCAGGTCTGTTGAAAGATATTCCAAAACCATCGGGATGGTGTACCGCGAATTTGAGATCTGGGAATACCAGCCAAATACCGGTGGTTCCGGTGGTCCCTATAAAACCGGGTTTGGTATAACCATGTGGATGATCGATCATAATTGACCGGATAAATAATAAATTTGAGGACCCGATCGCATGAAAAAATTTTTACTGCTCCTTTTGCTGGCAAGTGTTACAGGTGTTGAATTGCAGGCACAGTTCAGCCGTTATGTGGTAAAGCTCCGGAACAAGAACGGTACTCCTTTTTCCCTTTCCGCTCCCAATGCCTATCTATCGCAACGGGCCGTAAACCGTCGCTTAGCATATAATATTCCGCTCGATAGTACCGATCTCCCGGTCAATCCCGCTTATGTGAACCAGATAAAAGCAGTTCCCAATGTAACGCTACTCAATGTATCCAAATGGCTGAACGCGGTGACCATTCAGACCACGGATGCCAATGCCATCAGCACTATCAATGGATTTTCGTTTGTACAGATCGTTGTCGGGGTGGCCGCAAGGGAAGGCACAGGCGGCCGGGGTCCGGATGATAAGTTTGAACGAATTGGTGATGACCCGCCCGGTAGCAACGGCGCTGAACGTGTTTCCGCCGAGTATTATAATTATGGAACGAATTCTTATAACGAGATCCATTTGCATAACGGGGAGTTCCTGCATAATATCGGCTTGCGCGGACAGAACATGCAGATCGCGATGCTCGACAACGGTTTTAATAACTATACCGCGCTGAAATCATTTGACAGCATGAATGCCGAAGGGCGTGTGCTGGGTACCTGGGATTTTGTGGCCCGGGAACAAAATGTGGCCAATGATGGCAGTCATGGCATGAATTGCCTGTCCACCATCGCCGCCAATATTCCCGGCCAGTTCGTCGGGAAAGCGCCCAAGGCCAGTTTCTGGTTGTACCAGACTGAAGATAACGCCAGCGAATACCCGATCGAGGAATTCAACTGGTCCTGCGGGGCGGAACGCTCCGACAGTTCCGGCGCCGATGTGATCTCCACTTCGCTGGGATACGGATATGGTTTTGATGGCGGGATACCCGATTATCCTTATGTATGGCTCGACGGCAATACCACTATGGCAGCGATCGCGGCCGACCTGGCAGCGAAAAAAGGGATCCTGGTCTTTGCCGCGGCAGGCAATGCGGGTACGATCCCCTGGCATTTTATTATCACCCCCTCAGATGGCGATAGCGTAGTGGCCGTTGGTGCCGTTAGCGCGGCAGGTAATGTTGGGTCCTTCTCCAGTTATGGTCCTTCCGGAGACGGACAGATAAAACCCGATGTTGCTTCTGTAGGTGTTGCGGCCCTTGTACAAACAACGGCCAATACGGTCGGAACAAGTAACGGAACTTCTTTTGCATGCCCCAATATGGCGGGACTGGGAACCTGTCTCTGGCAGGGTTTCCCTGAATACAACAACATGAAGATCGTGAATGCGATGCGGCAGGCAGGTCATAAAGCAACCACTCCTGACGACCGTGTTGGATATGGCATCCCCAATATGAAACTGGCTTTTTCGACCCTCCTGACGGAATACGCGGTCTCGAGTTCTTCCGTTTCCGGATGCCGTATCACGGTTGGCTGGAACAGCAAGGATGTGGGTGCGATGCGTTACGAGATCGAAAGAAAGGCTCCGGGTGAAACCGGTTTTTCAAAGATCGCTGATGTAAGCGCTCAGGCAGGTTCACTGCTTGTGAACCGGACCTACCAGTTTAACAACGATCTTACAAGCGGTTCTTCCGGGACTTATTCTTACCGCATCCGTCAGATCATTGATACGGCCACGGCAAGTTTTACCGCTGTCTATATTGACACCACCATTATAAATGTCTCCTCTCCCTGCGTGGTCACCGGTGTAGGTAACCCGGGCGATCCCCGAACCCTGGTGAGCGTGCAGCCCAACCCTGTTTCGGGCAATACGGTAACGCTGGTCGTGGAAACACCGGGCGCTATCAGCGATATGCCCATCGCAGTCTTTGACGGCAAGGGAAGAATGATGATGCAGTTAAAAGAAACCAAGGGCAGCGGCCGGAAGACGATCGATATCCCCGTGGGCCGGTTTTCCAAAGGAAAATATTATATCCGCGTAATGGATGGGGGAAAGCTGGTGGGGACGGCTGAGCTGATACGGTTATAGAATCTCATCTCTTTCTTTTTTTACCACAGAGGGCACTGAGTTTTTTCACAGTGCGACACAGAAAGTGTCTTGAGTAGCTCCGTGTCTTTGTGTCTTAGTGGCTATTTTTTTTACCACGGAGGACACTGAGTTTTTTTCACAGAGTTCACAGAGTAAAATACTCAGAGTACTCTGTGTTGTATTTCCCTCCGCGAAACTCTGTGGTAAAAAACACAGAGTAGTCTGGGTTTTCTTTCACACACAGGGTTTCAAGAGCAGTGCGGCAAACATCGTATCCGCTTTCTGATCATAGCCTTTGATCACTTCCGTCTTTACTGTTTGAAACTGGTATTGTCTCCTTAAAAATTCCACCGCTTCCTCGTTTTCCTTCTTAAAAACCGAGCAGGTGATATAAAGCAGGTGGCCACCGGGTTTCAGGCTATCCACAATATTGGACAGGATCTTTTTTTGCAGCGCAGCATACTCTTCTATCTTCTCTTTTTTAAAATGAAATAACTGTTCCGGCGTACGTGCCCAGGTGCCGCTTCCGGAGCAGGGAACGTCGGCTATGATGAGATCATAATTTGGAGTCGGGAGCCGGGAGTCGGGAGCCGGGAGTCTGGATTTTGAAAGTGCAAGATTTGCTACAAAGCTTTTATAGTTTTTTATACCGGCTATGGCAAATCGTTTTTTAAGATTGTGCAGGATCGATTCACGGACATCGGAAACGGTGAGATCGATATCGCCGAGGATATCCTTTGCCATGATGGATTTGCCACCGCTGGCAGCGCAGCAATCCCAGACGGAAGCCGGAGGTTTCAGCAATTGCAAGAGTTCGCCTGTTTTTTGGGAGCTGAGATCCTGGATGACGGCTTCCTGATCCAACCGGAGGATACCATCTATTTTGGAAGCATTGGGTAATGCAAGGCAGGAATTGCTTAATTCAGTAAATGAAATACCAGCTTCCTGTAATTTTTTCTTTGCCGTTTCTTCCTTGCCGGGTCGCAGACGGAGAAAAAGATCGGGTTGAACCAGGAAAGATTCAGAAAACACTACAACATCAATGCCTTCACTCAATTCATCCTGCCATGGAAACAATTTGAGTGTTGTGCATTGATCCCGATAGCTATCGGGATTGATCATTGAACATTTTTCTTCCACATCTGCGTTTATTTTCTCGTTCCAATCAGGCCGGAGTTGCTGCAACAACTCATTTGGACCTGTTGAACAAAGAAAAATTCCTTTCAGTATCTTTTCCTCCATGGTATCGTTCTCAAACAACCGGGCCGTCCGGAAATAAGCATAGCAGAGGGCTGCAATCTCCTTCCGGTCGCGGGAACCGTGTTTTTTATTTTCGGCAAAGAATTTTTTTAAACTTATGGAAAAGGGAACCTCTCCTCTATAATCAGAGAGGATAGCAACGGCGGTATTCAGGTATGAATAAAAACGGCTCACGGTGCAAAGTAAGCTAAGAGGGGGCGCTTGAGCAAAAGTGGGTTTAAGAGAGGTTTCACGCAACGACGCATAGAAATGCAGCGGCGCAAAGAAAACCCTCACTCCGTAAACTCTGTGAAAAAAACTCTTGTACTTCTTTGTTTTAAACCACAGAGTTACGCGGAGGGAAATACAGCACAGAGGACCCTGAGTACTTTACTCTGTGAACGCTGTGAAAAAAACTCTGTGTCCTATGTGGTAAAAAAATC
>CAZEZE010000127.1:0-7725 GCA_964516445.1 uncultured Chitinophaga sp.
CTGCCGGCAATGGATGCAGTTAAATTGCCGGTAGCATTTTGCCTGTTATTGAAGTATAACGGAGGTATTTTATTGCCCCTACAGGGAAACAAGCAACAAGCGTGCTATTTTATCACTTTAAATACTGATTTATGACTACCGTAAAAGTATTGGAACTGATGACCAGTTCCCCCAAAAGCTGGGAAGACGCCGCGCAGCAGGCTGTGAACGAAGCATCCAAAACACTGCAGAATATCCGTTCTGTATATATAAAGGACCACAGCGCTGTAGTTAAAGACAATAAGATCATAGAATACCGCGCTACGTGCAAACTCAGTTTCGAGATCGAACATTCGCTTTCGTAAACAGCTAAAAATTAAGATCATGTCAAGCAGTTTTGAAAAATACGCAGCCAAAGGAAATGAATTCCTCCAACTGGTTGCCCAGGACCTGGAAATACCGCGTGAAAAAGCAGAACGCATTGTTCGGGTCGTGCTGCATGCCCTGCGCAACCGCCTGAGCCACGAGGAATCATTCCAGCTCATGGCCCAGTTACCCATGGTGCTGAAAGCGGTGTATGTGGACGGATGGAAATTCAGCAAAGAGTTCAAGCGGATCAGCAACGTCGAAGACTTCCTGGATGAGATCAGGAAGGAAGACAAGAACATGGCCGGCTACGACCTTGGCAACAACAGCAAAGCAAGAACAGTTGTCGCAGCCGTATTTAAAGCCATGAATTATTTTGTTTCGGAAGGTGAAATGAATGATATGGAAGCCGTGCTTCCGCAGGAACTAAGTACATTCATCAAAGAAACACTGGCTGGAAGCGAAACCGTTCTATAGCAGCCGGATGCTTACTTTTTATAGCCTTTCAGGGTGGCGGATAAAAAATCGTAGGCGGCATATTTATTTTCAATGTATGCCTGTTCGGCTTCCTTCATATGAGAGCGAAGTGTGTCCTCCCGGCTCCCTGTTTTGCTGTCCAGGTCGCTGTCTTCTTTCAATCCACCGTCCTTTTTCAGGGCAGCCTGTTGTTGCCATATCCCTTTCTGCAATTTCCTGAAAAGACCGGCACTTTTAGTCAGTTCCCCTATTTCCGCTTCCGCCTTCAGCGCGATGCGCGGTATCGAGTTTCGTTGTATCACTTCAAGCAGTTTGCTTTCCATCGTCTCAATTTCCCGGTAATAAAATTCGATCAGCCTGTTCCATTCGCCCAACTCCGTGGCATAATATGCTGCAATGTTATGATCCATCCCATCTTTTTTTCGATGAACAAAATTTTTACAACGGGGCCGGTGGTTCTTCCGGGATTTCCTCAAACCCTTCTTCATATTCTTCCACGATCAGCTCGTCGGATGAGTTCTTACCAAATTCATTCAGATCTTTTAAGGTAAAATCATCCATCCCTGTCGTTTGCACCCATCCGTCCTTCTCCTTTCGCAGAACCTGGACCGATAAGGCAAACCGTTCACTGAATTCCCTTTCCACATCCGCTGTTTTGTATAAGGGCAATATTTCCAGGAGACCCGATACGTGTGTTTGACGGACCTCTGCGATCGTCAGCTCCGGCGGGAGGAGGTCCTCCTCCGTTGAAGCCTCGTACTTTTTATGCTGCTTCCTGTAAAACCGCAACTGGAGGTAAGGGTAAAAATCAGCAAACACTTCCTGGATCTCTCCCAGCCTGGTTTTATCGTTTATATCTATATGCATAGTCGTTTATTTAAACAGTCATATAAACCGTTATTTAATGCCCTTAACCAGTACAAATGACCCTTCGCCATAACCCGGTTTCGCCGGCTCGAATTCCTTTATTTCATCCAGTGTATGAAAAAGGGTCTGTGTATAACGCAGGTCTTTAAACTGATGCTTCCTGAATTCTTCCGTCACCCTTTTTACGCTGTAAAAATTGGCATTCCTGTAAAAAAGGCTTTGCGCTTTCCGCTCCTCGTACTGTTTCCCTATGATACTGTTCCTGTCAAGAAACCCCACGATAAGCGATCCGCCGTTCTTCAAGACCCTTATTGCCTCACTGAATGCAAGGGACAGGTCCTTAAAATAGCAGATACTGAAAGCCATTAGAACGAAATCA
The DNA here is from genome assembly GCA_964516445.1 of uncultured Chitinophaga sp. Classification (GTDB taxonomy): domain Bacteria; phylum Bacteroidota; class Bacteroidia; order Chitinophagales; family Chitinophagaceae; genus JJ008. The sequence continues at coordinate 2,069 of CAZEZE010000127.1, forward strand.
AAACTCATATCCTTGTAGGGAAGCCTTTCGGCATCAGCCGCCATCACTTCGATGCCTCTTTTTAGTGCCAGTTCCCGCATTCCGGAGGCAGGCTCGACACCCTCTTTTAAACCAAGCGCTTCTGAAAATTTACCCGTCCCCAGCCCGACCTCGATGCCACGAAGATGATCCCCTTCCGGGAGCAGTTCCCGGATCGCCTCCACCTCGCTCTGAAATACAAAAGGATATTTCTGGAACCAGGCCTCGTATTCAGCCACATGTTCATTGAACGGAACTGTATGTAACATAACAATACATTTAATGTGAATACGTAAGTTATTTACAACCGTATGCCCCCGGCAATGATGCTGATTACCATCTTTCCTGACATTCATCAAAAATTCATCCGGATTTCCCTGATCACCCCCTGTTTATCCCATAGGAGAAAAAATCATCCGGGCACTTCCAGCACATTTCCGGAAAGGATTGTATGTTCCGGTGTTCTCAACATTTATTCCACAACCAGTATAGGCCGGGGTATCACCCAATAATCCCCGGAATCGTGACTGCTATCATGCCGGGGTTTGAGAGCCGTCATTCATGCAGGCAGGCTTCTTCCGGTAACTTTAATCAACTCAAATCAAACAGTCATGACCAGTGAAAAACTATTGGGAGAGGACCTGGTGGATCTCCAGAAAGAAAAAGGAAAGATCTGCGCATCTGTGATCGTTCCCACACACCGGCTGTCCCCCGAACGTCGGGGTGATATAACAGAATTAAAAAAAGCGATAGCAAAAGCGGCTGACCTGCTGGAGTATAAGTATGGCAATGAAAATATTAAACCCGTGATCAGCAACCTGCATGAACTATATGAATCCATTGATTTCACACATAACCAGGATGGTCTCGGTTTGTTTGCCTCCCCGGATACAAGATTCCTTGTGAAATTCCCTTTTCCGGTGGAAATGAAAGTTATGGCCGGGTATAATTTTGAAATTCGCGACATGCTGTACAAAATAAATTACGGGGTTCCTTACTACCTGCTGTTGCTGACCGAAAATAAAACCAAACTGCTGGCCGGTTCCTGGGGCCAGGTGACCGAAGTTCGGGACAAATTCTTCCCCGCGGCGTTTGAAGATCTGTACCTCTACAACCCGCCTTCCCGGAGTACTTCGCAGGCTGGGCAGACCCATACAAAAAGTTTTGAACGCGACAAATCAGTAATGGAAGAAATAAGGCTGAAGGATTTTTTCCGGGATGTCAACAAAATGCTGAAAGGATATCTCGCTAACGATACGCCTCTTGTCCTTGCCGGACCGGAAAAAGAAATGGCCTGGTTTGAAAGTATCTCCGACCATAAGCAGCAGATCATTCAAAAGATCAGTGGCAGTTATAGTCATCTGAACCTGAAAGATATCACAGCGACCGCCTGGACTGCCATGTACGAGCACCTGCAAAGAGAAAGGATAAAACTGGTGAATGAGTTTGAAGAAAAACTGGGTGAAAAGAAAGGCATCAGCGGAATACAGGAAGTCTGGGAGGCTGCACAGGAAGGAAAGGCCTTTAAACTGCTGGTGGAAAAGGACTACCGTATCCCGGGGTTCACAAAAGAAAATGACCCGCATCTGTATCTCCGGCCGCCTCTTGGTCCTCACCAGGTGATACCCGATGCCGTGGATGAGCTGATAGAAACCGTACTTGACAAACGGGGAAAAGTGTATTTTACCGACAACGGATTGCTGAAGGATCACCGGCAGGTCGCATTGATAACCCGTTATTAAAAGCGGCCGTCGCTGATCCTGATTGATGACAGTCATCCTTTGATCTGAGGGGAATCATTGTCATCGTGTATCCAGAAGGCCTACTTTTATTACAGTTTAATGCGGGTTAGGTCGGTTAAGAAGGAAGTCAGGCATAACCTGTTTAAAAGACAGTAAGCTGACTGGCTGCAAGGCGTAATAAAAGACGCCGACTTGACCAGGACGATGGCCGCAGTAAAAAGAAGGATGCAGAATAAAAATTTTAAAAGATTCTAAACTGCATCAATCGGCTTCAGGGCGGGTTCTAACGAATCTGCCCTGTTTTTTTATACCATTGAACGATCTCCCGCGGGTATTCACACTTCTTCTACACCATGATGATGATAGTTAATAGCGGTTGTAAAGATCAACAATTGTCAACTTATGTAAACCGGAATACGCAGAGCAGGTAAACCTGCAGGCGGACCTTAGAGGGCAGGATTGATCACAATCTTTATACATCCTGATGCGCATCATTATTCTCCCCCCTTTACCGTGAATAAATTGCAGTATACCATAAAATGTTAAGTCATGAAAACCTGGAGATATTTGTTATCCGCACTGCTGTTCATGGTCATCAGCGGATGTACAACAAGCAGAATAACGTCCAGCTGGAAAGCTTCGGATGTATCGCCTTACAATTATAAAAAAGTTCTCGTGCTCGGACTGATCCATGAAACTGACCGGAGCATGCAGCAAAATATGGAAGATCACCTGGTGGGTGACCTGAAGGATCTTGGGTATGAAGCGGTTACTTCCCTTCAGGAATATGGCCCGAAAGCCTTTGATAATATGGATGAGGCAACTGCCATTCAAAATTTGAAAAAGAACGGATTCGATGCTGTGTTTACGATCGTGCTGCTCGATAAAACAAAGGAAAGCAGGTACGTGGCGGGGAATGCTTATTACTCACCATACAGCATTTACTACAACCGTTTCTGGGGTTACCGGACCACCCTGTACCGGAGGATCTATGAACCCGGGTATTATGTGACCGATACAAAGTATTTCTGGGAGAGCAACCTCTACGACATGAGTAACCAGAAACTGGTGTATTCCGTCCAGACAGAATCATTTGATCCGGCTAATTCCGAAAGTCTCGGGCATGAGTACGGCCAGCTTATCGTAAAGAACATGGTCAAAGAAAATGTGCTCAGGAATTTAATGACGGCACCTGCCCGGGCTTTTTAGGAGCTTAACCAGGCGGATGAAGTTGATCGCCTTTTCCAAAAGCGACCAATGAAATATGATAAACCGGCACAGAGCCCTTCCCTGTGGCGATCGTGTGCCGGTTTTATTGCAAGTATTCTTGAACTGACGTCGGCTGGCCCTTTCCCTGAAAGAACCGGCAAATTCGTCATCTTTGTAGTTCAAAATAATTCCCGGACCATTGAGCCCAACAGCGGAAATAATACTGCATGTGCAAAAAACGGCTGATCTTTTCAAATCGCCTTTGATCCTGTTTCATAACAGGCAGTTGCTTGATAAAGAAGTGGAAGCCTATCTCCTGGAGAAAGCTGGTTCCTTTCATCACAAGGCGGATCTCTGTATAGTTTTGTTTGTAAAGGAGCTGGCAGCAGGGGATGAAATGGATACTGTTCAGGCTATCCACCAGCATTTTTCACATCTTCTTGAGCGGACAAAAAAACAACTGATTCATACCCTGAATCTTGGATGGAGAAGTCTTGCCATCGCCTTTGTCTTCCTGCTGCTGGTATATTCGATCGCCAATAAGCTTATACCTCAAATATCCCAGGGCGGATTTACAACTCCGATCCGTGAATTATTTATCATACTGGGATGGGTGGCCCTTTGGCGCCCGGCCGAGTTGTTGCTTTACGAATGGTTCCCGATCCGGAAAAATGCCCGGTTGCTGGAAAAACTGAAACAAACTAAAATTGTGATCCGTAACGACTGAACGACATTCCTGTTTCTTCGCAAGAACAACGCACAGTTTCCCCGGAGCGAAGAAAACGTAGGGGCAATCATCCGATCCTTTCGGTTCAACGGGCCGCTGCTTCACAATGATCTCCAACCGGATTCCTTCCGGAAACGGGCAGGCGGCAACAACATGAAACTCTTATACCCAGGTTGAATTTTGAGAAACGGTTAATCCTGCGGGTAAGATCATTTAATAAAAGTGCTGAAATCCACCCAATACACATCGTCAAACCCGTTACCGGGACCGCGAAGCTTTTCCGCCAGGTCCTCCAATGAAACGACATCCCTGCCTCCCAGCAGGTTCCTGTTACTGGCAAAGTATAATATTTTTTTATCCCAGCCTACGAAAGGGCAATAATCAAGACCCGGGCTGTTCACGGTTCTTCCCAGGTTCATAGCAGGTGCCCACTGATCTTGTGAATTTTTTTTACTTATGTACAGGTCGCCACCGCCCATTTCATCCTTTCGTCCCTGCTGGCAGGTGAACAAAATAAATCTTTCATCCGGGTCAACAAAGGCATTGAATTCATACCCCTTTGTATTGACAGCGGTATCCAGAACCATCCTTTCGCTGTATTGTCCGTTCTCAAAGCGGCACCACAGGATATCTTCCTTCCCGATTCCGCCGTTCACTGGCGTGGTGGTAAAATAGATATTACCCGAACGGGTAACCGAAGGATAAAATTCATCTCCTTTTTCAGTATTTACCTTCGGTCCGAGGTTTACCGGCTCCTCCCATCCATTTCCCCTTCTTACTGTCTTCCAGATATCAAAATCCTTTGCAATGTCTCCTGGGGCTGCCGGCCTGTCGGAAGCAAAATAAATGCTGTTCCCGTCCGGGGAAAAGAAGGCTTCAAGATCCCTGTGTTTACCGGAGAAAGGGGCAATGACCGGTTTCAGCCATTTGCCATTGACCTTTCGCCGGTAAATGATGGCGCTTTTAATAAAGCGGGATGATTGTATCGTATAAAACAACTCATCCCCACGGGGAGAAAGGGTAAAGTCCCTTTCTGACAACCCGCTGTTCACCAGGTTATTTCCAAACAAAGATGCTTCCGCCGGAGGAGTGTTCGTACCCGGAACATCCTGGGCAAACGTTGATTTGATACTAAAAAGAAAGACAAAAAAGAATGCTATTGAACTCATAAATATCATGGGATTAAATAAGAAGACGATATTGAATATAATCTATTAAAGGACCCGGGTATACCAAATTCTCCAGTTCAGCTGCCAGGGGCCCTGGTCAATAGACTGCTCCCAATCCCATATAAAACGGTCCCCGGCTATATCATAAAAGCGCATTCTTTGACGTATTAATTTTCCTTTTTTCCCGGTATACGCCCTTTCAAAATAAAAATCATCCCCCTTTTTATACCCGGTAAAATCAAGGTAACTCCCGTCCGTATCCACCCAGGTTTGTTTCCAGCGGTCAACCTTTGTATCAAAGACCGAGACACTGTGTCCCCTAAAGCCTTTGTTCTCCCCTGCATGGATGGAAAAAGATTCCTGTATCACTTTGCCATTCATTTCCAGGCTGACGGTATTGCGGCCATACGCCTCCTTTTTACCGTTCTCCTCCCAGGTGGCTTTCCACTTCCCTTTCCAGAAATTTAGTGATGAAGAATCTCCGGGTAAACTGTCAAGGGAAGGCATTGTCATAGTTGGTTTATTGGAAGAATGGTTACTGAATGAGTAGTTTGTAACGTTAAAGCAGATGGCAAAAAACAGACTGCTGTAAATGATTTTTTTCATGTGTGGGCGGAATGATTTTATATAATCAGTGTATGTCTTCATTCACCTCGCAATAGTAACGGGAAATATCCCTGTTACCTAACCGTTCCAAAAAATGTCAATTTCAACCTGCCGGCTCCTTTTGAACCACTTTACACTGTGGTTTTGTAAAAGGTGTAATAAAGAAGCCCCCGGAAAGGGGCTTCT
>CAZEZE010000128.1:0-7674 GCA_964516445.1 uncultured Chitinophaga sp.
CGTGACCCGAAGCCCATAGCTCACCGCCCGTAGCTGGTTACCTAATTCTGTCTACCTTTGTATTTATTCAATCAAAAACAATGAACCCACTAGTTGGTATAATCATGGGCAGCGACAGCGACCTGCACGTCATGCAGGCTGCTTCCGATATCCTGAAGCAATTTGATATCCCGCATGAAGTGACCGTGGTCTCCGCCCATCGCACCCCCCACCGGATGATCGAGTATGCGCAAAAGGCAAAGGAGCGGGGGCTTAAAGTGATCATCGCAGGAGCCGGCGGCGCTGCACACCTGCCGGGGATGGTGGCTTCCGTGACCACCCTACCCGTAATTGGTGTTCCCATCAAATCTTCCAACTCGATTGATGGCTGGGATTCGGTGCTTTCCATACTTCAAATGCCTAATGGCGTTCCCGTAGCCACCGTAGCGCTGAATGCCGCGAAAAACGCCGGTATACTGGCTGCCGAAATCCTGGGTACTGCCGACGAAAAGATCTCCATCCAGGTTTCGCACTATAAGAATTCCCTTAATAACGAAGTGATCGAGAAAGTGGAAAAACTGAAGAGAGAGGGGTGGGAGAATAAGTTTGACTGACCATTTCTTATTATTGCTACCTCTTTATTTGTGTTACTGCTGCTATTGCTTAAACCACATAGGCACATAGAATAACACATAGGAGGTACATCATGGGCGTTTCAAAAAAGTATCTTACCGGGTTGACGTATAAGGTAATTGGCTGTGCCATCGAAGTCCACAAAAACCTTGGACCAGGTCTTTTGGAAAGTGTTTATGAAAAATGCTTCTTAAACGAACTGGAGATACAGGGAATTCACTATGAGAATCAAATATGGGTACCCTTACAGTACAAGGGACTGGAGTTGGACGTTGTATTGAGATTGGATGTCCTGATCGAAGATATTCTATGCATTGAATTAAAAGCCCAGGATGGCCTTTTACCTGTCCATGATGCAATTTTGTTGTCTTATAGGCAAATGTTGGAAAAAACCAAAAGGCATTCTTATTAACTTCCGTTCTGTAAACAATTTAAAACAGGTCAAAAAACATTAGTGAATCATCTTTACTCATTGTTACCTGATGAATAACTTCTATTCTATGTGTTCTCCTATGTGTCTATGTGCCTTTGTGGTTCAAAAAATAAACAAAACCAATTTCTTGCTCCTGTTCATCACGCTTACCTCCTGCAACAGCAAAGTTATTTTACAGGAAGTCAAAACCCTCCCCCACTACCCCTCCGCCTCGGGCATCGAATATCTCAATAGTAAGGTCTATATCATCGGCGACGATGCCAATAACCTGCTTATCCTGGACAGCAACCTGAATATTACCGATTCAATTGCCCTGTATTCCTATACCGGGAAAAGAATTCCCAAATCAGTCAAACCCGACCTTGAATCCATCAGCATATTACAGGGCAATCAATTACTGCTTACCGGTTCCGGTTCATCTGCCCTGCGCCAAATAGCCTGGATCATTGACCCGGTTACCCGGCAAAGGGACAGTATCCGGCTTGACACTTTTTACCAGCGATTGCGGCTCAACGGTATAAAAGAAATAAACCTTGAAGGAAGCACCACTATTTCCGGGTCTATGGTAATGGCCAACCGGGGCAGCAAAGGCTACCCAAAGAACCATTTGATCATTACGAGCAGGAATTTCCTGGATCGGCAAACGTCAACAGAGATCAACACAGTTCTTGCGGGAACAAATACCGACACATCCTTTTTCAACGGTATATCCGGGCTGGCGTATGCAAAGAAAACCGATAAGCTCATTCTGACCGTTTCCACCGAAGACACCCGCAACAGCATGGATGACGGAACCATCGGCAAAAGCTACCTGTGGATCATTAAAAATATATCATCCAAAAAAAGATGGAAAGCCGTGAACCCGGATACGATCATCGGCCTGGATGATGCGGATCCACGGTTCAAAGGTCATAAGATCGAATCTGTTTGCATCACAAAGGAAACTGGCAAATTCCTTTACCTCTTGCTGGTTGCCGACAACGACAATGGTAGCAGCACCCTATTCAAACTGGTTGTACCAAACAACTGATCTTCTGGTCCCGCCTGTTTAACGATCCCGGTTACTCAGTTATATGACCGCATACTAACTTAACATCATGGTTGACAAGTAAATCGACCCTGTTATGCGAATTTTTACTATTTTTCTGAAAGATTAACCTTTCCACGCCTTAAACCGTAATTATGAAAAGAATCATTTGGCTGGCCATCCTTATCGGGATTGCGGCACAGTTCTGTCAACTGTCCGCACAGACACCTTTAAAATTCAGGGATACCAGCATACTGGGACCGCAATCCTTCGCGATCATCATGGGTGTGTCGAAGTACAAATATGTACGGCCTCTCACTTATGCGGATAAGGACGCTGAACTTTTCAGGGATTACCTGAGGTCGCCCGGCGGCGGCGGACTGAAAGAGGATAATATTTTTTCCCTGTTCAATGAACAGGCACTTGCTTCCACGTTCTGGACAAAAGGCTTTCAATGGCTGCGCGCCAAACAACTTCAGAAAGGCGACCGGCTTTTTATCTACCTGGCCGGTCATGGTGACGCCATTGATGAGGACCAGTACTTTTTCCTGAGCCATGATTGTAATCCCGCGGGAGATAAGAACAACTACCTTGTGGGAGGCGCTATCCAGTTATATAATCTGAAAAAGAAAATTGCTACCGAAACCGGCAAAGGAGTGGACGTATTTTTTGTAATGGATGCCTGCCGTTCAAACGAATTGCCGGGAGGACAACAGGGACTCAATTTCCTGAACAGCGCCGTAACCGAGAAAAAAGTGGGTGAGATCATGATGCTGGCGACAGCCGCCGGCCAGGAATCACTTGAGGATGCTTCGATCGGGAACGGGCACGGGTTATTTACCTGGTATCTCGTGGATGGTCTCAGTGGTGTGGCCGATGATGGCAGCAGACCGGACAACAAGATCACGTATGCTGAGATCAAATCGTATGTAGACAAGAATGTCCCTTCTGTAGCCCAACAGCGTTTCAACCGTAAACAGGACCCGGTTTTCTGTTGCAACGAATACAGTGATAAAGTGATCAGCAATGTAGATCCGGCTTACCTGCAAAAATGGCTGAAAGAGAAGAAAAGCCGCGGAGGGGGAAACTCCTTCCCTGGTTTTACGGCAGAAGATTACCGCCGTTTCGCCGCCGATACCGCGCTGGTGGAAACCTATAACCGTTTTAACCGTGCGATAAAGGGAAATAACCTGACGGGCAGCACATCGGCCGAGGAATATTACCGGCAACTGGAAAAAAAATTCCCGGGTAATCCTTACACGCTGGATGCCAAAAGCACGCTGACGGATGAGTTCATACAGGATGCGCAAAAAAAAATAAGCCTGTATCTTAATTGCGGAACCCTCAGCACGACGAAAGAAAAACAGGAATATGCGGCTTCGGGCTTCCGGCTGGAAAAAGCGATAGCCCTGCTGGAACAGGACGACGTGGAGATCGCCAATGACCTGCGCGGAAGAATGTACCTGCTGAAATCTTCGGGTGATCTCAGCAATCCGGCCGAAGCGCTGAATTATGCGCATGCAGCAAGAAGGATCGACCCTGACAAAGCTTATATACTCAACTGGCTTTCCCGCCTGCATTTGCAAAATAACCGGGCCGACAGCGCCGTTTATTATGCAGACAGGGCCTCGAAAGCGGCGCCCAAATGGCCCTGCGCGCTCACAACGCTGGCGCTTGCACAACAGGCATTGAATAAGAAACCGGCCGACCCGAAAAAACAAGCTAAGAATAATGTCCCGCTGCGGAAAGCCGGTTTCGGGTTTACATTGGGTGGCGGATTGAACCGGTCGAACCCGAAATACTCAGGCAATGCTAATACCGGGTTTGTTGCAGTAGATGCCAACACGGCCCCCACCGGCAGGCTGGGAATCATTTACCAGGTGAATTTTGGCAATACCATTTCGATACGGCCCACCACTACCGTCAGTTTTGAAAAAACGGACATCGATTTCCACAGAAGAGCCCCGACCGGCGGACCGGTGAGCATTGAAACCGTATCGGTAAAAGGAACTGCGGTAAATGTCGACCTTCCGCTGATCATCCGGCTAACGTCGAAAACGATAACTCCTTATATCGCGCTGGGACCTTCGTTCAGTTATCTTTTCAGCCAGAATGCCGAATCAAGAGAACTGCTCCCCGTTAAAAAATCGATGGTACTGGCCCATGTGGGGATCGGCGTTGACATTGGCCTGCTGAAATCAGGACTCTGCCTATCACCGGAACTGAAATATTCAACGGGAGTATCAGACATGCGGGATGATCCGGCAGCTACCCCTTATGCCGCGGCTTTGTTTGACTTGAAAAGCAATTCCTTTACGCTGAGTCTTTACCTGCGGAAGCGATAGCTCATTTTTCTTTGAGCAGGATGAATTCCTGTTCTAAACCGGGGGAATGGCTGTATACCTGTTGTATAAAGTCTTTCCCCCATTTTGCATAATAATAGGAGAGATTATCCCTTCTTTCCTGCAGGCCGTTGCCTGGGAACAAATGATCTTTAACAGCCCGCAGTTGTCTTTGATGGTCGGTGAATTTCCGTTTCTCCGCTCTTACCATTTTCTTTTCCAGTTCCTGAAGCCGCTGAACCGTTTTTGACTTTAATGCCTCCACATGCTTACTGAGGGTGCCATCCACCGCGGATGCCTGCTTCTTAAATAACTCATACAATTTCTCCACCTCCGCCAGGGACCCATTGAGCTTAGTCCTGTTCGGGCTTTCAGTCGCTACAACCCTGTTCATTAATTCATGCTCCGGCAAAAAAAGGTCTTCTTCCATAAACCCAAGTTTCCGGATCGCAGCCTGCCATTTTTCCTCAACGATCAGGAACGAATTCCGGAGTACCAGCACGGGAAAGGGTATCTTATAATGCTCAAAAAGGTCTTTCAGCTGCATCCAGTATGCCGTTTCTCCCCCACCGCCGATAAAAGCGATATTGGGCAGGATGGTTTCCTGGTACAGACCCCGGAGAATTACATTCGGACTGAAATATTCAGGATGTTGCCGTAGTTCCTCAAGCAATTCTTTTTTCTCAAACGTGATTGTTGAATCGTGAATGGTGAATGCGGCGTTCGCTTTTACAATTCTCCCCCGCAAATCATCCTTGAGGTAAAACAGATTAATCTCCCTCGGGTGCGCCTGCACCCTGTACCCCGCACCTTCTAAACTTGCTGTCGTTCCTTCAACAATAACAGAAGCAGTTTGATTCAAGAGGTCATCTTCAAAGACCGGGATCATTTGCTTTTTAAGAGCTGCATTGTCGGGTAATAGCACCACAAGTCCGTATTCCGCGAAAAGATGGTTGACAAACCGGAATGTGGCATCCATAATTGTGGCACCCTCTTTATAAAAAGATCTGAGTAATGAAATGATCTCCGGACCTTTCGGCAACACTGCCAGTTGGCCTTCCATCCTGTCAATCAGGCTGAGCAGTGACCTGTCGATCTTCATCCGGCCTACTGCGCCTGTTTGTTTTGTTTGCCACACCAGTTTTTCTCCTCCGAGATAAATATGGTTGAGCTCCTCAAGATCGGCATCCTCTGTGCCGATATAAAAAAAAGGTATGAAATTATAGTGTGGCAGTGTTACCCTGAGTTGATCAGCCAGCCGTATCGCGTGAACGATCTTGTAGATAAAATATAGCGGTCCGGTGAAGATATTATTCTGGTGCGCCGTGGTAATGGTGAATGCGTCAGATGATAACAGGGCTTCAATATTCTGTTTTACTTTTTCACTCGTCTCTATCCCTTTGTATTGATTCCTTAACTCCTGAACAAGGACTTCCCGGTCCTGGTTGAACTGTTTTCTAACTCCTATGGCTTTCTGAATGCCCTGCAGGGTGGGCGAATGAGCAAAGAACGTACGCAATGCCGCCGCCTGGTCAATATAATCCATAGCGATTTTGGAGAATGCTCCGGTCTGACGATATGGAATTCGGGTAGAAGTACAGTTCATTTCGGGTATAAAAATAAGAAGTAGTTTCCGAAGTGTGTGAATGTTAATTACTTAAACAAATGCTAATTACAGCATTTGACTGGTAAATTTTCAACAAGAGATACAGAGTTAATGAGTAACATAGAGAGAATCCCGTATTATCAGTGTATTTCTGTTCCTCTCTATCTCTGTGTTGAAGGAATAAAAATTCGACTCCAATCCTTCTCAATTGAACCTTTCCACATTAAATGGCTTCAACTCCAGGCTCACCGGCTGGTTATTGATGATTTCTCCCACCAGTTTACCCGTACCGGCGCCCAGGCTCAATCCCAACATGGAGTGACCCGTGGCCACTGTCAGGTTGGAATATTTTTTCACCCTTCCGATATAGGGAAGACCATCCGCGGAACAGGGCCTGTAACCATACCAGATCTTTTCTTTGGGCGGCATCGGCACATCAAAATCAGGATAATAACGTTTAACAGCTTCCAGTATCCCCTGTACGCGGTTCATTCGTGGCGGGGTTTTATGCGATGTGATCTCCATCGTTCCGCCAAACCGGATCTTATTCCCGTCCATTGGCGTGATCGCCGCGCGACCTTCCACCAGTACCGATGGATAGTTGACCCTGTAAGCTGAGTTTTCCAGTGTAACGGAATAACCGCGTCCCGGCATCAATGGGATGCGTAAAGAAAGCAGCCCGGCCGTTTCCCTGCCCCAGGAGCCGGTGGCGATAACGGTTTCATCCTGTTCGAAGACTCCGTTAATCGTCAGGACCTTCGTTATTCTTTTACCGGTCCTTTCAAATTTTACCACTTCCTGGTTGGGCAGCAGCTTTACCCCTTTCTTTTCAAGGTAGGCGATCAGTTGATGCATCAGTTTGTTGGGGTAACAATGCGCATCACAGTTAAAATGAATGGCTCCTTTGGCGTTGATCCTGGTATGTGGTTCCAGCGCCTGCAATTCTTCCTGCGTCAGCAGTTTTGTATCTGTAAGACCCAGTGCGTGTGCTTTTTCGACGGTATGCCTTGCATGCTCTTCCCCTGCATCGGTCTGGTAGATCTCCAGCAGGCCCTTGCTTTCGTAGGCAAAATCAAAACCGGGAACCGACAACCAGCTTTCGTATTCCTTTTTACTGATGAGCGCAATGTCCCGCAATGGAACCGCGGCTGTTTCCACATGCTTCTTTGTGGCGCTGCGTATAAATTTCATACCCCAGCTCAGCAGGTTCCGGTCGAAACGGGGCTGCACATAAAAAGGACTTTTCGAATTCCACATCCATTTTAATCCCTGCTTCACAACACCCGGTGTGGCCAATGGAATAAAATGGCTTGGACAGATATACCCGCAGTTGCCATACGAACAATTATCCAGGAAATCTCCCTTATCCAGCACCGTTACCTCCCAACCGGAGCGACTTAAATAGTATGCCGAACTTAATCCGATGATCCCGCCGCCTATAATAGTTACTTTCATAATCGTGAGTTGTGATACGTGAAACGCAAGACGTGAGGCGTGAATGGCGAACTATAACACCTGGTTTTCTGTGTGTATTGCAGAGCCAATAGTACTCCAGATACCATAGGGAACTCACTCCCGACACCCGACTCCCGACTCCCGACTCCCGACTCCTGACTCCCGACTCCTGACTCCTGACTCCCGACTCCTGACTCCC
>CAZEZE010000129.1:0-7633 GCA_964516445.1 uncultured Chitinophaga sp.
AACTGGCCGCCGATATTTACCGTCGAGGGCTTTACATCACCGGTGGCGGCGCCCTGCTCAGGGGGCTTGACAAACGTCTCAGCAATAAGATCAAACTGCCCGTGCATGTGGCCGATGATCCCCTGAAGAGCGTAGTGAGGGGAACCGGTATTGCACTGAAGAATTATGACAGGTACCCGTTTGTGATGAGATAATAAGAAGGAACAAGATACAAGGCGCAAGACGCTTCGTAGCTTCATACTTGAACCTTGAACCTTGTTCCTTGTACCTTGCGCCTTTTACATTTCCATGAGAAACATCTTCCTCTTTATTGGCCGTTACAGAACTTTTTTCTCATTCCTCATTTTGCAGGGGGTGGCGCTCTGGTTTTTATTCAACTACAACCGTTTTCACAGGGCTAAATTTCTGGGCGTGGCCAATGAGGCAACAGGCCGGATCAACACGCAGTACAATAAAGTGGAGGATTATTTTACCCTGAAAGAAGAGAACCGGCGGGTGCATCGTCTCAACGACTCATTGATGAACCTGGGCCGGGAAAATTTTGCGGTTCATGACACATCTGTTAGCCTGGTAAGGGATTCACTGCCCTATGATACGTTGGGAAATTACCGCCGTTATTTTTTCCGCCCGGCAACCGTGGTGTACAATACGGTAAGTTCGCAAAAGAATTATATCCAGGTCAACCGCGGCTCGGCGCAGGGCATTAGGGATAATATGGCCGTTATCAGTTCAGACGGGGCGGTCGTGGGAGTGGTGGTGAATGTGAGTTCCAATTTTGCCCAGGTAATGAGCCTGCTGCATGTGCAAAATTCCGTTAGCGCCTCCCTGAAAAGGAGCGGGGATTTCGGCACGGCCGAATGGGATGGGAAGGATCCCCGTTACCTGGTTCTGAAAAAAATACCCAAGACGGTGGAAGTGAAAAAAGGAGATACGGTGCTTACCAGCCCCGTGTCCTTCAATTACCCTCCGGGGTATATGGTAGGTACAGTGAATGCCATCCAACTGGACAATACCACCGGAATGTACGAGCTGAAAATTAAGACGGCAGCCAATTTTTATAATCTTCAGCAGGTTCATATCCTGGAGAATATAGATTATACCGAGCAGACAAAACTGGACCAGGAAACAAAAAAGAAAATGGAATCAACCAGGGGACCAAGATGAATGACCTGGTAAAAAATATCGCCCGTTTTGCCTTCTTTATCCTGGTACAGGTTTATGTGCTGAACAAGATCCCTCACCTCCACCGCTTTATCACGCCCTATATTTACTACCTGTTCATCCTATGGCTGCCTTTTTCCGTTTCCAGGCAATGGCTGCTGGTCATCGGGTTCCTGACCGGTCTCTCGCTGGATTATTTCACCATGACTCCAGGTCTCCATGCGGCGGCCTGCACCCTTATTGCTTATGTACGGCCTTTCCTCATCGGTATCCTCACTCCCAAAGATACTTCGGAGTTCAACTACCGGGAACCTTCACCGCTGGCCATGCAGTGGACCCCTTACGCGGTCTATGTACTGGTACTTACTTTGCTGCATCATGGCTATATGGTTTTCCTGGAATGGCTGAGTTTCGGAAGCTTTCTTGATTTCATCATAAAGGTCATCAGCACTACCGGGATCAGTCTCCTCCTCATTTTTACTGTGGAGCTGTTGTTCCCCAGGAAACTAAAGTTCCGGACAAATACGGCGTAGGGTCAACACGGTCATCACGCAAAAAAATCATAAATCCCTTTATATCTTCAAATAGATTTGGAAACCGACTTTTGCAATTCGTACATTGCATAACAGTAATCAATTTTCATTTTCATTCCCGTTTTTCCCGGGCGATTGCCAAAGGAACGGGAAAATCCCCGACTTTTTTACCAGCGAAATGCCTGTGTTCAACCAATCAAGAAGCCGTATCATCCGCCTCATCTTCCTGGTTGCTTTCATTGTCATCACAGGACAGTTGTTCTACCTGCAGGTGATCTCCGGTAAGTTCCGCCAAATGGCGGACGAGAATGCCATACTGAAAAAAACGATCTACCCGCCCCGGGGGCTGGTGTTTGACCGGTACAAAAAAGCCATCGTTAATAATACGCTTACACACGACCTGATGGTGACCCCGGCGCAATTGAAAGGGATTGATACGTTTTTTCTTTGCCGGCTGCTGGACATCGATACAGCCGAGTTCCGGAACCGGGTCATTACGGCCATCATCAAGAACAGTTCACAAAAACCTTCGGTGTTTGAAGCCTCCCTTTCCCCGCAGAAATATGCCCGCATACAGGAAAACCTCTGGAAGTTCAGGAGCGCCTTCTATGTTCAGGAACGGCCGATCCGGTCGTATCCTTATGATGCCGGTGCCAATATATTCGGTTACCTGGGAGAGGTGGATACAACTTACCTGAAGAAACATGCGGATGAAGGTTATGTGAGCGGGGATTATGCCGGTATGACCGGACTGGAGAGGAGTTATGAAAAAGCGCTGATGGGTGAGCGGGGAACACAATATCTGATCAAGGACAATTTCAGCAGGATACAGGGTTCTTATGAAGGAGGTGCCATGGATGTGGAAGCGGTTGCGGGGAGCAACCTTTACACCAGCATTGATATCGCTTTGCAGGAATTCGGGGAAAAACTTATGAACAATAAAGTGGGTTCGATCGTTGCCATTGATCCCAAAACAGGCGGGATCCTTGCCATGGTGAGCAGCCCTACTTATAACCCAGGCTACCTGACCGGTACCGAAAGAAGAAAACATTTTTCAGAACTCTATACCGATCCCCGGCTGCCGTTACTGAACAGGGCCGTGAATGCGAGCTATGCCCCGGGATCCACTTTCAAGACCTTGCAGGCGCTGGTAGGACTTTCGGAAGGGGTGATCACCACCAGGACCACTTTCAGTTGCAGCGGTGCTTTCTATGGATGTGGCAGCAGCAGGCCCATGGGTTGTCTGGACCCGGGTACGTATTACCTGTCAACAGGGATCACCCATTCCTGTAATACCTATTTCGCGAATGTGATGCAGCGGGTGATCAACAATCCCAAATACCCAACCATCGACAGCAGTCTCAGAAGCTGGAATAACTATATGTTCGCTTTTGGCCTGGGGCATAAATTGGGTGTAGATGTGCCTGCTGAACAAGAAGGAATGATTCCCACCCCCGGATTCTTCAATAAGCAATACGGCCCGGGAAAATGGGGCTTCTGCACTTTCCGTTCCGTGAGTATCGGGCAGGGCGAAGTTACGGCAACACCGTTGCAGGTGGCCAATGAGATGGCTTATATAGCCAATAAAGGCTGGTATATTATTCCTCATGTGGTTGATTCTATCGAGGGCGGGGATAAATACGGGTTGCTGGAAAAATACAAGCAAAAGAACAGGCCGCTCAACCTTGCGGACAGCATCTTTGAGGTAGTACATGAAGGGATGCAGGGCGTAATGGAGAGCGGGACCGGCCGGGGTTCCAGGGTGGAAGGTATTTCTATCTGTGGTAAGACCGGTACGGTAGAGAACTATTACCGGGGAGTTAAACAACCCAACCATTCCTTCTTTGCTGCTTTTGCCCCCCGGGAGAACCCGAGGATCGCCATCATGTGCGTGGTGGAGAATTCGGGACGCTTCGGAGGTACCTATGCTGCACCCATTGTAAGCCTGATGATCCAGCAATATATCAATGACAGTATTGATGCAAGATGGAAGGGGAGAATGGAAAGTATCGTTAATACCAACCTGATACCTAAAATGATGCTGGACAAAATGCGGCAGAAGGATTCCATTCGCAGGGTAAAGGAAGAGGAAAAATTATTAAAGTCTGAGCTGAAGAATATAAAAGACACTCTGCAATCGGAAGATATTCCCACAGAAGCGGAACTGAAACAAGGACAAAAGAAAGACAACAGGCCGTCAAAGGATACATCCGGAGATAAAAACCCGGCGGCGAAAGATATGGCATTGCCTGATTCGGTTCAAAGCCGTTCAGCAGCAGGCAGGGAACCCTCAAAGCGTTTAGGAAGATGAACCAGCGAAACCCTGCCATATCAAAAGGAATAGACTGGAGCCTGGTTGGTATTTACCTGCTCCTGGTGGTCATCGGACTAACGGCCATTTTCGCGGCAACCTATAAGGAAGGCGATCCGGTCATCCAGAGTTTTCTTCGTTTCAAAACGGATTACAGCAAACAATTCTTCTTTTTCATTATCGGCAGCTTCCTTGCCTTTTTCATTCTACTCACGGACAGTAAATTCTTTGCCGCAACCGCCAACCTGGGATATGCCGTGGGAATATTCACCCTGTTACTGGTCTTTCCTTTTCACTCCAATATAAAGGGCACCGAATCGATCATCAAACTGGGAGCCTTTAACTTTCAGCCGGCGGAGTTCTGTAAAATATTTGTAGCGCTGGCCCTGGCGAAATACCTGTCGCGCCCCGAAACGGATTTCACAAAAACCCGTTCGCAGTTGATGGCCGCCGCTATCGCATTATTTCCCGCCGCGCTGACCATCCTGCAAAGTGAGACGGGACTTGCGCTTGTTTATTTTTCCTTTTTCATTGTCATGTACCGCGAAGGATTGCCTTCCGTTATATTGCTGGTGGGTTTTGCCGTTGCCGCCCTGATCGTTGCGACGATAGTCATCTCACCGGATATATTGGCCATTATCCTGACCGTGATAGCGGCCGCGATCATTTATATCTACCGCCGGCAGATCAAAAGGCAGCGGGGTTTCCTGGTGACCGTCCTTTTTATCTGGGCGCTTTGCGTAGGCGTTCAGCGTTTTGCCGTACCATATGTTTTTCAAAACGTACTGCAGAAGCACCAGGTGGAACGGATCTATGATCTCTTTGGTAAGGATAATCCATACGAAGCAAAGAAGGAAGATTTGAGCAGCGAGGAAGCGAAGAAGAAAAAAGAAAGCGGTACAAGTTATAATGTACGGCAATCCAAGATCGCGATCGGCAGCGGCAGGATATTCGGAAAGGGTATCCTGAATGCCACACAGACACGTTATGATTTCGTGCCCGAACAACGCACGGATTTTATTTTTTGTACGGTGGGTGAAGGGTTTGGTTTTGCCGGGAGCATTGTGCTGCTCGGGCTGTACCTGGTCCTCCTTTTCCGGATCGTAACGATCGCCGAGCGGCAGCGCAGCACTTTTAGCCGCTGTTATGCTTATGGGGTGGCTTCTGTTTTCTTTTTCCATATAGTGATCAATATCGGCATGACCGTAGGACTGGCACCGGTGATCGGCATCCCGCTTCCGTTTGTCAGTTACGGGGGCACTTCCTTACTTACTTTCACCATTTTACTTTTTATACTGATCCGGTTGGATGGCGACAGACAGATGGTTTTGCGTTGATGTGCCAATTATGGTTTAATGCGCTACTGGTACTATAGAGTATATCTTTCAGGAAATTTAGTCAGGTGGTTAGTGATACCCCCCTTGTTCAATACAGCAACCGTACATTTGCAGGAACTTTTTAATGTGCGATACTACAAAACAACTTTCCGCTTGAGGGGGACAGGGTTATGAAAATCATTCCGCTTTCAGAAGGCACTTTCACCATCGATAAGACCAAGCGCTTCGTTCCGTTTGATGAGAAGGAGCACGCAATGAGTGAAAGACCGGCGGGGAGTTTACTGGTCGAAGTGCAGCCCTTTGTTGTCATTACTTCAAAAGATATTTTATTGCTGGATACGGGCCTCGGCTTTGAGAAAGAAGGTACCCTTCAGTTGCATAAAAACCTGATGGATGCCGGTATCGGGCCGGGCGAAGTCACCAAAGTGCTGTTGACGCACCTGCATAAGGACCATGCCGGAGGCGTGGGGGTTGAGAGGGATGGACTGGGTACAAGACTTTCACTTCCCAATGCTACATATTATGTACAAAGGACTGAGCTGGCATTTGCCTTTGAAAAAGGGTCACCTTCTTTTATCACGGACGAATTGGAATGCCTGCGCGGCAACGATAAGGTGGAACTCCTGGAAGGAGCGGGGCTGATCAATGGTTATATACATTACCAGATTTCGGGCGCGCATTCACCCCATCACCAGGTGTTCCGTATAACCGAAGGGGAAGAGATCATTTTTTTTGGAGGGGATGAGGCGCCGCAACTGCAGCAGATGAAACACCGGTTTGTGGCGAAATATGATTTCAACGGTAAAAAAGCAATGGAACTCCGGCAACAATGGTGGGAACAGGGCAGAATAGAAAAATGGACCTTCCTGTTCTATCACGATGTAAAACACCCTGTTTGGCGGTTTAGCTGAAATAAAACGGCCCCGGTTAATACCGGGGCCCTGCTTGCTTATGAAAAACACCAATTAATTAAAGGTTATTGTACCAGGGATCGGTTTCTCCTCAGTGGTTTACCTTCTATCCGGTCTCTCCTGTTCTCCCGGATTATTTCCGCCGCTTTCCTGCGAAACTCATCTTCGAAGTGATACACTTTGTTGGCCCTTTGTTCATCGATCACCTGGCGGAACTCGTTCCTGTACCTCAGGCGGAGGTCGATGATCTTTTGCTGTAGGATAAGACGATCGCCCCTGTACGTACGGTGGGTTTGCGCAAACTCCCTGAAATAGCGTACGAATACCGGGGTGAACCTTTCCGCTTCATTCCTGCTAAGATTGAGCCGGTTCTGGATATACTCCTGCATCCGGTCGCGGATCTTGCTTTCCTGCGGGGTCGGGTCGTCCGCATCACTCTGCGCCAGTACCATGGTACCGGGTATGAATAATAAGCTCAGTATAATTAACCACTTTTTCATTTTCTTCTGCTTAGTTTGTCATTAAAACTTCTTCAATATCCTCTGTTTGTTCCTGGAAGACTTTCAGTTCATCTTCCGGAATATCCTTCAGCAGTTGTTGTATTTCTTTGGACCGGTTGTCTGTTTTTATTTTGACCGTTTCCGTACCGTTCATACCGGCATCCAGGAAATCGATCAGGTCATCCTGCTGTGAATCGTTCAGTTTATTGATGTCTTTGGAAACCTTGGCAAACACTTTGCCTCCTTCCGCTTTCTGGTTTTCCGATTTGACGATCATAAATCCGGCGATAGCAACGATTCCTGTAACCACGGCAGCGGCTGCATAGCGGAACCATTTGCGGCTGCCGAGTGCAATGACCTTCGCTGGAGATCTTTTCTCATCCGCCACAACAGGATTTGCCAGGCTCTCAAAATAACCCTGCGGTACATGGTAGGGCATTTCTTTTTTCAGACTGCCCAATAAAGGTGAAATGGATTCAAGTTCTTCAGTGGCCGAATGCTGATCATTACTGCCACGGACCAGTTGGAGGATCCTTTCATCCGGTTCCTCAAAATAACCGGCCGGCACGGTATAGGGCATTTGCCTGGGCAGTTTGCTTAACCAGGGAGACAGGAAGGAAAGTTCCTCAGCCGCATCGGTAGCCTCGAGGGCTTTGATCCTGGCCAAAACAGTCGCTGCCAAACCTTCAAAATACCCTGTTGGAACGGTGTAAACATTCAACGGGTTTTGGGCAGCCAAAGAACTGCTTAGCTCATTTAACTCCTGTAATATGTTGTCTCTCTGTGTCATTTCTTCAAAATCCCCGGAGCTTTAGCTTAGGGGGACATTTAATAAGATGGTTTTCAATACCCAAAGTTTAATGATTCAGCATATAATCCT
>CAZEZE010000130.1:0-7629 GCA_964516445.1 uncultured Chitinophaga sp.
TGTCATGGAACCAGGCGGCAAGATGAAGGGCAAAACGGTCATCTTCACTGATCTTTAGCTCATCGGCCAGCAGCTGGCTGGCTTTCACCACTTCCTGTGTATGCTGTAATGTGTGAAAACGTATATTTTTATGGAGCTTGTTCTGCAGCATATCGGTTACCAGGGCCTGTGCCTCCTGCAAAACAACTAATTGGTCTTCCCTCATGCTATAAAGATAACTTTTGATAAATTTAAACCAAAAATCAGACGAATGAGTTTTTTAAATTCCAAGAACGGACGAATAATGTTGATTCCTGTACTGGCTTTACTACTGATTGCAGGGTGTAAGCAAAAGAAAAAGATCATCCAGTCGCCCCCTCACTATAAGTTTTCAGAGGCGTTTATTTTTAAGCTCGATCTCAAACTAAAGGAGATCTCCGGGCTGGCATGGGATACAGACCAGGATGAATTCCTGGCGCATTTTGATGAGTCCGGGTCGCTCTTTGTACTCGACAGGGAAACGAAAGCAATCAAACCGCCCTCACCGTATAAGTTTGCCGGCAAAGGGGATTATGAGGATGTGGCCATTTACCAGGGAGTACCTTATATACTGCGGAGTGACGGGATGATCACGAAGATCATCCGGGACAGTGCGGGTGTTAGGGGCCTGGAAGTGGGTAAACTGAAAATCAGCGGTACCAATGATTTTGAAGCCATGTATGCCGATACCGCGCGAAAGGCCCTGATCGTGGTATGTAAGAATTGCGCCATGGACAGTAAACAGGAAGTAAGTGCTTTTGCTTTTTATCCCGATTCAACCGGTTTTGACAACAACCCGGTTTTCCGGATCAACGCGGATACGATCAGGAAAATGTCACCGCACAAGACCTCCAAGTTCCAGCCGTCAGCGGCTGCCATCCATCCCAAATTGAACAAGCTTTTCATCATTTCTTCCGCTGCCAACCAACTGGTAATTGCCGACCTTGATGGCAATCCGGAAGCGGTATTTCAACTGGGTCAGAAACTCTTTCCCCAGCCCGAGGGACTCACTTTTAAAAGTAACGGGGACATGTATATATCCAATGAAGGGGTGACGTCAAAGGCCACCATTCTCCGGTTCATTTATAAGCCATGAAAAAACCGCTTCCTGTTTAGTTTTTCCGTGAACCAGAGACAAAAGTACAACCAGGATGACCCCAGGCAGAGACCGGCCAGTACATCGGTTGTGTAATGCACCCGGAGGTAAATGCGGCTGAAACTGACCAGCAGGATGAAGAAAACAAGAATCCCTATACAGGACCATCTCCAAAAACCATTGCGGATATACTTTTCTGCCAGCCATATCAAGAGGCCGAAAAATGCCACGCCCATCAGCGCATGACCACTGGGGAAACTGAAGTTCGTAATGCCATCCACCATCGGATTCTCAGGACGGTTCCGGGCGAATAATTCCTTTAACCCCAGTTTGAGACCAAGGCTGCTAAGTGCCACGACAGTTACCTGCAAGGCTGTAAAATTTTCTTTCCGTAACAGGAGTACCGCTATCAGTAACAGGTTGGCCGACACCAGGAATTTGTAATTGCCCAGAAAAGTGACTGCTTTCATCCAATCGGTTCGCCGGGGAGTTATGTAAGGGGAGAGGAATCTGAATACCGATTCATCGAGCGCCGTGTAACGGCTCACAAATACCATCCAGGTGATCAGCAGGAGCAGGATAAAGGCGCCGGTATGCAGGTAGATCACCCGGCCATGTCCGTCCGTTTGCCGTTGAATTTCTTTTTCCGCCATGCTGGTCAATCAGTAAGTGAGGTTGA
The DNA here is from genome assembly GCA_964516445.1 of uncultured Chitinophaga sp. GTDB lineage: Bacteria > Bacteroidota > Bacteroidia > Chitinophagales > Chitinophagaceae > JJ008. The sequence continues at coordinate 1,794 of CAZEZE010000130.1, forward strand.
ATTTGGTGCCCAGCGTAAAGTTGAACATTTTTTCATTCTCCGAGAACCCGGCGTAAGCCGAGATAGCGAACATACTGAAGGGAAGGTAATACACACCAAATCCATAGGCACCGTGCCATTTCTTTGTAAAGTCGGCATCGTTGGGCTGCCATACTTTGCCGGCATTATAGAAAGCGGCGATACCGAAAGGACCGGGCAGAATGTAGGAATTGATATTGAATAACTGCGCCCGGAATTCAATCCCGCCGTAAAGCGAGGAACGCCCGGCAAAACGGTTCTTCCTGAAACCCGGCAGGTCATTTTGCGCACCGAAGCTCATGGCCTGGAAATATTCATAGTTCTTTGAAAAGATCCGGCCCCCGCCGAATTTCAGAACGGTTACCAGCTTTGCCTCCTGCCGGAGACTCGCATACAGTGACATATCCGTGATATAGGCAACATATTTTCCTTCGCCGGTACTGAGATTACTCGTAAACAGGAAATCATGACGCCAGAACATACCGCGGGTGGGGAAGAATTCCTTGTTGCGGTTATCGATCAGGAGCCCGAATTTTAAACCTCCGTAGGTTTTCTTGCCAAATACAGCGGCAGAGTCAAGTCGTACCTGTGAAGGTTTGCCCAGCACTGTTTCATCATTCCTGCTGTATTTGGCTGAATAGCTGTACAGGTAAGGACCGGCTACCAGGTGCAGGTTATCAAAAAAACGTTTGCGCAACAACACCTGTGCTTCCAGGTACTGGTAGAGTGTCTGGTAATACCGAAGAGGGAGTGATGTGTTGATCCGGCTGTTATTGCCCAGGCCAAAGAAATTATTGAGGGAGGGAGAAGCGAAGTCTCCCCGTACAACCAGGTCAAGATTGCGGATGACGTGGTTGAATTCTCCCCTGTACTGCAATTTCAGCCCACCCCTGTCAACGGCATATAATGCGGAAAGCCGCTGGTCGGTAGCATAGGGAAGGTTCCTGAACCCGTAGGTTCTGCTCGAGAAACCGGCGCCCAGCAGGATACCATCATCTGAATTGTAATTGAAATGAACCCTCGGGAATCGCGTGGAATTGTAGTTAAAACCGAGTATGGTCTTGTCGTTCACCGGAGGGTCATTGGAAAATCTTTTTTTGATATGGCTGCTGTCCTTGATAAAATAATCGGCGATTCCCGCATCGTCTTTCAGGTCGTACAGCAGGGTATGCACATGCCCTCCGATATTGAAGGTGTCAATGCCGCGGCCGCCGATGATACGGAGTTTTATCTTTGAAGCAGCCGTTTTTTCCACTTCGAACACATCCTCATCGTGCAGCCCGAATAGCCGGATCTCTTTGGTGACAGCCGGATCGAAGAGCCGGTCGTACATGACAAAACTGGTATCGTTGCCTTTGGAACGGGCATATACTTTTACGCGAAGCAGGTCGCCCACGCTGCTCACTTTGAAATATTCTTTCTGGTTGCTGCCCACTACGTTCACCTGCCGGGAGATGAATTTATAATATTTCAATGCGGCATCCATCAGCAGATCCCGGCGGCTGATCAGTTTTTGGATGATGTTTTCACCCCTGAGCGCATAGATTTCAGGAGGGAGTTGCTGAACGGCGTTACGAATGACTGTGTCACTCAGACTTTGCTGCACTCCCGTAACTGAATTCTCCCATTCTTTTTTATCCAGGTCTGTAAGGAAGTTGCGGTCAAAATCCCTGGCCACATATCCCAGCCATTCCACTTTAGGAATATCGGGTCTGAATCCTTTTAAAAAAGGCATGGCTTTAGCGCTCAGGAATTTGAGCATACGGCCATTGGAATAAAAGAAGGACTGATCCCGGTCGCGCGGAACCGGGTAATATAATTTTCCCTTCCCGGTATCAATAGTACCCCAGCGCCACTGGTCGAAATGCCGGTCATAATCCGCGATCAGGATATCGAGCAGTCTTGCTTTCAGCACCTCGGCCTGCATCGGACGATGATCGTTCTCTTCCAGCATTTTGTCCATCAGTTTGGCGGTGGACTTTGTTTCCGTCTGGTCAAATGATGCATTACGGCGTTCCAGCAGGCAAACGGTATTGGCGAAAATAGGCCGGTAAAAACTAAGGGCGGGATCATCCGGAACAAAGAACAGTTCCGGTTTCGCGGAAGCGAGTCCAAGGGGCGCCGTTAATTGCGGAACAATGAATGCGCCGTACGGGAATGTCGATGTTTTTAATTCGGTCACCATATCTTCGACCACGGGTCCCCGGTAGATCTCGGGGATCGTTTGCGATGGGCTTTTATTCATGGTGCGCAGCACCCACTCTTCCCCTGTTTTCTTGTTGATCAGGCGGAGTGATTTGGTCTGGCTGCCACCCCCGAGCCCTTCAATGGTAAAACCTCCTTTTTCACGCAGCAGTTTGAAAATCTTCATATCCACCGGGGCCGACCATTCTTTCCGGTAGTTCTGTCCCATAAAGAATCGTTTCAATCCCTTTACGGGGGCCAGGGCCTTGTTAATGGAGGCCGAAACACTGTCGGGGTACTCCGTATCCGCCACAACCGTTACTTTTTCTGTGCTGTCACTGAAAGAGGCGGGCAGTTTCGAATAGTTCAGCAATGAAAAAGCCTCGCTCTGATTGATGGTATCTTCTATAGTATAATAAGTGATCTTCACTTCCTTACTGGCATACACATCCATGACGGCAAATCCCTCTGAACGGGCATTAAAAAGACTGTTTTTATTCCTGGAAGTTCGGTTTTGTTTACAACCTCCGCCGCTGATAACATAGTTATACCCCTCATCCCGTATCAACTGCAGGTTATGGTCATGACCGGATACAAAAACCACATTGGGGGAAGATCGTTTGACCGCTGCCGTGATCTTACTGATCATATCAGAATAAGCGGGGTGGCTGATATCCTGCGGGGCCCCGAATACGCTTCGGGCGATCGGGTAGGCGGAACCGATGATGGGCAGTGGGATATAGAGATTTTTACGGAGATCTGTCAGCGGGAAGAGGTGTTGTTTAAGGGTAAAAAAACCGCCATGTATACCGTTGCTCTTGAAGGGGTGATGACAAGCCAGGATCACCAGCTTTTTTGAATTCCGGGAGATGATATCCCCGATCTGTTCCACCAGTTCGTCCTTGGTCTTGCACTTGCAGTCGGATTCGATCTCGGGTTTATCGTAGGGATGCAGCCACCACTGGCTGTCGAACATGATGAGCAGGACATCATTACCCAGGTCTTCAGCTTTCGGGCCCGGGCAGCCGTCCTCTGGCTGGAACTTAACGTTTTTCTTTCCCAGGAAATCCACATATAGCTGCTGGCGGATGATCGCGTTGTAGCCTCCGCGTCCCCCGTTCTCCCAGTCGTGGTTACCCGGGATCATGTACACTTTTGCCGGGGTGCTGTCGGCTATGGATATCTGTGAGTCAAGAACAGCTCTTGCCTGGGCATAGTTCTTATACTGTGCATCGGGTAATCCTGACCTGTACAGGTTATCCCCGAGAAAAACGACGGTGGTCTTGTTATCGAGCGGGATCCTCTTTTTCACTGCGTCCACCACCGGGTGGCGGCCGTTGGTAAGCTGACCGGCATCCCCGATCAAAACGATGCGCCGTGTGATCGTGTCGGTCTGTGCAGAGAGTTCCCGGCCTGAAAGTATCAGCAGCACAACCAAAAAATAAAGTCTTTTCATCCGGGTTCTGTTAAATACAACAAACAATCTTATTTTGACTTAAGCCGCTGAATTTTGATTGGTTTTTAAATTGGCCTCAGCCGTTTGCTGTAGCCTGGCATGCCGTGTAAAAGGGTCCTGGTGGTCCACTTGGTCCGCGGTGTCCTGTTAAAAGGGGGTCAATTTACATAAAAGTTTTTGCCGATGACCTCCTGCAGTGGAAAATTATGATTTTGATCAGGGGATTCTGACATTCCCTGCATTTCCATTACACAGCGAAGGGCCATTTAACCGGTGGAACAGGATACGTATTAAAAATTTTGAGGAATTAAAGAAAATCGTACCTTTTCCGACTAAGACCAGATACTGCATTACATTAAACCAAAACCTGCAATTATGAGAATGTTTTTCTTATTTGTACTGTCTTTCCTGCTCTGGATACCCGAGATCAATGCCCAGCAGAAGGGTGATTCCGCTACCGCAGCCGGAGGCAATTTCGTTACAACCCGCTCCAGGCAAAGCTGGATGGGAACGAATTACCGAACAGAGTGGAATACACCCATAACCGTTCCTGTTATAGACCTTTCTAAAGAACACGGGGGCCTTACCCCGGTGAAAAGGGGAGGTGGCAAACAAACCAAATCACTGCGGTTTGAAGCAGCCAACGGCAAACAGTACACCATCCGTTCCATCACCAAGTATATCACTGAAAAAACGTTGCCGGGTAACATTGAAAGCCAGGCCGCAGCCGACCTGGTTGCCGATGGTGTATCCGCATCCTATCCCTATGCAGCCTTGTCCATGACTGTGCTTTCCGAAGCAGCCGGCGTGCCGCATGGCAACCCCCGGGTGGTATATGTGGGCGATGATCCCAAATTGGGTGAATACCGCGAAGATTTTAAAAACCTGCTCGTGTTGTACGAAGAAAGGTTCCCCGATTCAGTGAAAAAAGGCTACGACACAGATGAGGTGGCCGATAAACTGAAAGATGATAATGATAATGATGTGGACCAGCTCGCCATGCTTCGTGTACGGATCCTCGATATGTATGTAATGGACCTGGACCGTCACGAAGACCAGTGGAACTGGGGCGCATGGGACAATGGGAAAGGCAAAACGTTTTACCCCATTGCAAAAGACCGCGACCAGGCTTTTTATATCAACCAGGGAACATTACCCGGAATTATTAAAGGCCGCTCCCTGGTGCCCCAGCTCGAAGGCTTTAAGCCCCAGGCCAGGAGCATCGCCCACTTCAATTTTGCCGCCCGTAACCTTGACCGCTTTTTCATGAACCAACTGACTGAGCAGGACTGGCAGCGCGAAGCCGAGCGGTTTGTTGCTAAAATGACGGACGAAGTGATTGACAGGGCGATCGCCCAGCAACCTCGGGAGATCAGGGATATTTCAGGACCTAAAATTGCCCAGACCCTCAAAGACCGCCGCAATTTCATCGTTGCAGATGTGATGGCGTATTACCGGTTCCTGGCTGAAACAGTGAGTATCACCGGAAGCGACAAGACCGAACAATACAATATCATCCGGGATGAGAACGGGGCGATGACGATCGAAGTGTACAAGATCACAAAAGAAGGAAACCTTTCCACCAAGATGTACGAGCGTAAATTCGATCCACTGGTAACCCGGGAAGTTCGTATTTACGGATTCGGCGGCGATGATAAATTCGTACAAAGCGGTAATGTTGACAAGATCAGGACCAGGCTGATCGGCGGCGATGGCGCGGATGTTTTTGATAATACTTCTACGGAGAACGGTACTATGATCTATGACCGCAGGGACGGCAATAATACGGTTACCGGGAAATTCCGGAGTAAGTTCCGGAATGACACCCTGGTCAACTCCTATAACCGTCTTTATTACAAGTATAACCGCCGTTCTGTTTTTGTAACACTCGGCTTTAACCCGGATGACGGAATACTGATCGGACCCTCGTTCAAAAGTATCCGTCACGGTTTCCGGAAAACACCGTATGCATCATTCCACCAGTTAAAGGGCCTGTTTGCTTTCTCCACCAAGGCGGTGAGGCTGACCTATAACAATGAATTCATCAGCGTCTTTGGCTATAAAACCGATCTTCTTACAGAGATCGATTACAAAGGGCCCAATAACACAACTAACTTCTTTGGGTATGGCATGAATTCAGTGTATAACAAGAACAGCCCTAAAAAATTCCGTTATTAC
>CAZEZE010000131.1:0-7597 GCA_964516445.1 uncultured Chitinophaga sp.
TAATTTTTCGAGCAGCGTTTGTGACATACCTGGTAACTGTTTTAGAGTGACCGCCAGCTCCCTGATTAGAGGGGCAATCGACGGAGTTCTCATAGCAGGGGAGTGCAAAGGTAAACAATATAAGTCGTATATATGCTATAAAGACCAATAAAAAACCCGTCCCGGCTCAAGCGGAACGGGTTTTTTGCCTGAAATCATGAAATTTTAATTGCCGGATCCCATTGGTTTATAATACTGAAGGGCTTCTGGCATCAGTTCTTTCAATTTTTCGATCCGGCGACCTTCCGAGGGGTGTGTGCTGAGGAATTCAGGCGGTTTCTGGCCCGCGCTTAATTTTTCCATCCGTTCCCAGAGCCCGATCGCTTCCTGCGGGTTATAGCCGGCCATTGCGGTCCAGATCAGACCGTATCGATCCGCTTCCAGTTCATGTTTGCGGGAAAAAGGAAGCATCACACCCACGGTGGTACCAACTCCATATGCATTCAGGAAAAGATTTTGTGTCTCGGCCGGCTTGTTGGCCACTGCAACGGACAGCGCGACACCGCCCAATTGCTGTAAAAGTCCCTGGCTCATACGCTGGTTACCATGCTGCAAAAGGGCATGCGATACCTCGTGCCCCATAACCGCGGCAAGAGCCGCTTCGTTTTGCGTTACGGGAAGAATACCGGTATACACCACGATCTTTCCCCCCGGCATGCACCAGGCATTCACCGCTTTATCATCAACCAGGTTGGTCTCCCATTTAAATCCGGTCAGTTTATCGCTCATCCCTTTTTCCGCGTAATAGGCCTGAACTGCCTGAACGATCCTGTCTCCCACCCTTCTCACCATGGTGGCATCCCTGTTGGTGCTGCTACTGACAACTTTATTGGTAGATAAGAAATTCTGGTATTCGGTGGTAGCCATTGACTGGAGTTCAGCTTCCGGTAAAAGGGTTAGTTGTTTTTTACCGGTCAATGCATTTTCTGAACAGGCAATGAACAACGATGCGACGAGAAAGACGGCTGTAATTTTGCGTATCATAAAAGATTTATTTGAAGGACGTTCAACGATCATACCAGGTTGTGTTCGGGGTATATTTTTCTGAATTAAGGTAGGAATTATTTGGCCACCAGGGCCCATGAACTTTGTCATGCCTCAGCGGAATCCTTACGGTGGCGGCGCTTATCCCGGCTTCGGAAAATGGGCACTTTGCTTTCACTTCCTTTCAGCAGGCGCCCGATATTTTTCTGGTGCGACAATAGTACCATCAGCGCAACCGCTATGGCAAAGATCCTGTAGAGCGGATTGTCGACGTTGAAGATCACAAGTATGAAAACCGGGAAGGCAATGCTGGCCAGTATGGAACTCAGCGATACGAAACGGGTGAGATAAAGCACCAGCATGAATATGCCAACACAACTCAAAGCGGTCCAGGGTGAAATGCCCAGCACGAGACCGAATAAAGTGGCCACTCCCTTCCCGCCGCGGAACTCCGCCCAGATAGGAAAGATATGGCCGATCACAGCGGCCAGCCCGAGACCTGTCTGGAGATTCTGGAGATTTACTTCACTGTCGGCATATTCGGGTAAAAGAAGCGCCAGTTTTACGGCCATCATTCCCTTAAGCATATCCGTGAGCATCACGAATGTCCCCCATTTGGGGCCCAGCACCCTGTAGGTATTTGTGGCGCCAGCATTACCACTCCCATAATCACGTATGTCGATGTTAAAAAAATGCCGGCTTACCCAAACTGAAGTGGGAATGCTGCCAATCAGGTATGCGAGAAGTATCAGAAGTAGTTCGTTCATAGAACCCCATCCAAAGGGAACTGCAAAAATACGCAAAAATGAATAGGGGTAACGAAAAAATAATGAACATTTAATGCCTTCTTAATGGTTGAACCTTAGGCAAATCCAATTGTTTTGCTCCGACTTTGCGGATAATTTTAAACGGTAAGTATCCGCTAATTGAAGTATCTCTTTTTCATCCGTGTTTAATAACCCGCTTAGTAAAAGGGTTCCTCCCGGTGCCAGGTGACCGAAAAGTGCGGAAAAGTTCTCCCGGATCACGTTCCTGTTGATATTGGCGAGAATGATATCATATTTCTTTTTCCCTGTTACATGGTCTACCTTCTCAAGCCTTATTATCCGGCAGTCATTCTTTTCGATATTCTCGGCGGCATTGGCAATACTCCATTCATCATTATCAATGGCGATCACTTCTTTGGCCCCTAGTTTTTCAGCCAGGATGGCCAGGATCCCGGTGCCGGTTCCAAAATCAAAAACGGATCTCCCGGGAAAACCGATCTTTCTCATTTGCTGTACCATCATCGAAGTGGTGGCATGATGACCTGTGCCGAAACTCATTTTGGGGGTGATGATGATCTCCTGCTCCACTCCCTTTACCGGTTCATGAAAACCGGCGCGGATCGCAACAAAATCATCCACGATCACCGGATGGAAATTGGTTTCCCAACTGCTGTTCCAGTTCTGTTCAGGGATGAGTTCCTCCGAAAAATCAAGCTGGTATTTATAAGCCAGTTCATGCAGGAACACTTTATCATAATTCTTCTCGGGGATAAAGGCCTTCAGCTCCTGGTCATTTTCTTCGAAGCCCTCAAAACCCGCTTCAGCAAGATGAGCGATAAGCACATCCTGTTGCTCAGGTTCGAGACCGGGAAATGTTATTTGAATGTGAGCAGACAAATTGATCTGGTTAAATAAACTCTTCAGTAACTATGTGATACAGGTACTACAAAAATAAAAAAGCCCTGCAAGGCAGGGCTTAAAATATCAATAAGAGATCTTCAATCCACTCATTACCCTTGCTGTTGCGGGGGAGTTTGCTCCTCTCTCGGTTTCTGCTCAGGTTTTGGTATCAACACTTTCCTCGATAATTTAAATTTACCTGACTTGGGGTCGGTGCCGATCAGTTTCACTTTCATCACATCTCCTTCACGCACGATGCCTTCCAGTGTTTCCAGGCGCTTCCAGCTTATTTCACTGATGTGCACCAGGCCCTGTTTTCCTGGCAGGAATTCCACGAATGCACCAAAGGGCATGATGGATTTCACGGTGGCTTCGTAAACATCTCCTACCTGCGGAACCGCTACGATACTATTGATCCAGGTAACAGCTTTATCAACCCCGTCCTTACTAATACTGAAAATACTTATCTCACCCCTGCCGTTTACTTCTTCAAGGTTGATGGTAGTGCCGGTTTCCCGCTGAATTTCCTGTATCACTTTACCACCGGGCCCGATAACGGCGCCGATGAATTCTTTATCAATGAACAGTTTCACCATTCTTGGCGCATGCGGCTTCACATCTTCCCTTGCCGCGGGCATACACTTATACATCGCATCCAGGATATGCAAACGTCCGCGTCTTGCCTGTTCCAGTGCCTGCTGCATCACTTCCATTTTCAAACCGTCTACCTTGATATCCATCTGCACTCCGCAGATCCCATCTCTTGTACCGGTCACCTTAAAGTCCATATCGCCAAGATGGTCCTCATCCCCCAGGATATCCGTAAGTATGGCATATTTATCACCCTTGGTGATAAGACCCATGGCCACACCGGATACGTGTTTGGGGATACCCACACCCGCGTCCATCAGGGCCAGCGAACCGGCGCATACCGTGGCCATGGATGAAGATCCGTTGGATTCCAGGATATCACTTACAACTCGAACAGTATATGGAAAATCCCCGCCGGGCATCATCTGCTTGAGCGAACGCATGGCCAGGTTGCCATGTCCCACCTCGCGGCGGCTCTGTCCTCTCATCATCTTCACTTCACCCGTTGAAAAAGGCGGGAAATTATAGTGTAAAAAGAATTTAGAGTCGTAGGATTTAGCCGCGCTTTCCACTAATATTTCATCTAAAGGGGTTCCTAAAGTAACCGTAGTAAGCGATTGTGTCTCACCTCTTGTGAATAGCGCTGCGCCATGGGGGGAAGGAAGCGCGTCCACTTCCATATCCAATGGGCGAACAGTTTCCAGGTCCCTGCCATCCAGGCGAACCTTTTCATCCAGGATCATATCCCTGACCACATCATACTGAAGGTCGCTATAATAGGTTGACACCAGTTTTTTGGTCTGGCCGGGCATTTCCTCCCCTTCCTGCAGAGCCAGACCCGTTTTTATATGCTCCATGACTTCGTCATGCAAAGCAGAAAAACGATCGCTTCTCTCATGCTTGCTAAGTTTACCCTTAGCGATCTCGTATACTTTGGACTGCGCAAACGCATATACTTTTTCTTTCAGCGTTTCATCGGTGACGGGTTTGGTATAGTCCCTTTTTCCTTTTACACCCGCAATGTCCCTGAGTTCTTCCTGTGCCTTTACCTGGATGCGGATCGCATCGTGGGCAACTTCCAGGGCTTTACAAAGATCAGCTTCGCTGCATTCTTTCGCCTCTCCTTCCACCATCATCAGGTTCTTGTCGGTTGCGGCGATGATGAAATCCAGGTCGGATACTTCCATCTGGCTGCGGGTCGGATTCACCACGAACTCACCGTTCACCCTGGAAACCCTTACTTCAGAAATAATCTCCTTGATGGGAATGTCGGAAACGGCCAGGGCCGCGGAGGCTGCCAGGCAGGCCATCGCGTCGGGCATGATCTCGGGATCACTGGAGATCAACGAAAGCAATACCTGCACTTCACAGAGATAATCTTCCGGGAACAGTGGCCGCAGCGCCCTGTCGATCAGCCGGCTGGTCAGGATTTCATAATCGTTCAACCGGGCCTCCCTTTTAAAGAAGGAGCCGGGGATTCGTCCTGCAGAAGCAAATTTCTCCTGGTAGTCAACCGACAGGGGGAAAAAGCTTTGTCCTTCCTTGGGTTCCTTATTGGCCACTACGGTGGCGAGTATCATGCAATTGCCCATGGAAACCGTAACGGCTCCGTCGGCCTGGCGGGCAATGCGGCCGGTCTCAATGGTGACCATGCGGCCCCCGCCGATATCAAATGTTTTACGAATAGGTTGTTGTAACATAATTGCTAAAATTAGAAATGAATAATGTGAAATCAGCCGTCTTTTCCCTTTACCCCGGTTTGGCAAGCCCGTTCAGTTGCAGATGTGTTAAGCCGGTTGTAGCTTACATGAGGCTGAAGGCTTACGGTCCAAAAACATTTATTCCCAATGTCCTGGAGGAGATTGGGAATAGTATAAAAAACTTGAGTTTCGTTTTTCGGTGAAACCTCAGGCTTAAAGACTTTTCCCTTTCCTGTTTGGGGATACGGGGTCTTACTTTCTAAGTCCGAGTTTCTCGATAAGCTGGCGGTAACCGGTCAGGTTATGCTTTTGCATGTAGTTCAGCAGGCGTTTACGCTTACCAACCAATTGCATCAGGCCGCGGTGTGTGGAGAAATCTTTTTTGTTTTCTTGCAGGTGACTGCTGATCTGGCTGATCCTTTCTGTGAGAAGGGCGATCTGGCCCTCGATGGATCCGGTGTTTTTTTCGTTACCGGCGTAGGTTGTTAAAACTGTCGCTTTTTTTTCTTTTGTAAGAGGCATCTTTTTAATTTTTTAATTTTTTCCAAAGGAATCCCTTTGGGGCATCCGATTTTTTCATCCAATATTTAAGGCGGCAAAGGTAAGGCAGTTTAAGCGAACAGCAAAGGTTTCCTCATCCTTTTTTAGCCCCCTTTGGCTGTTTATACCTACTGGTTCTCAGCGCATAACCTACTTTTGCAGGTATGGAACAATCCCCTGATACCCGCAACATTCTGGGACTCCGGCTACCCACCGATCCGCGCTGGGTGAACCTGGCCGGCATCTCGCTGGAAGATATTCTTACCGACCATGCTTATTGTGAGCAAAAGGCGGCCGCTTCCTGTATTTCCCTGATCCAGCGTTATCCCTCAAAAGAACGGCTGGTGAACGAGCTTTCACCCATTGTTACGGAAGAATGGGGGCATTTCAGGCTGGTTCTGGCCGAACTCCTGAAAAGGGGTCTTAAGCTGGGCAATCAGCGTAAGGATGAATATGTGAACGCGCTCCAGGGTTTTCAGCAGAAAGGCGGGGATGCTGAGGGCAGGCTGCTGGACCAGTTGCTGACCATGGCCCTGATCGAGGCCCGGAGCTGTGAGCGGTTCAAAAGACTGAGTGAAGGACTCGAAGACCCCTATCTGCAGAAATTCTACCGCCGTTTCATGGAAAGCGAAGCCGGGCATTATACCCTTTTCATCGATCTCGCCGAGACCTATATCGACAAAGATAAAGTGCGCCGGCGCTGGGCGGAATGGCTGAAATATGAAGCTGATGTGATGCAGCGGCTGGAACCGAGAGGTGACCGGATTCATTGAATGACAAACCGGTGGGCCCATTATTACCTGATATTGTGAAAATGAGATTGGCCTTACTAACAGATTTCCTGGCTCTTCTTCCCTGCGTGATATATTTCCCGCAAACGATTGTAGTTTTTCCCGGGGCTGTTTATGGCTATATTCATAGTTTGCCTTGCGCATTTCAATTTGGATAATTTATGATCGAACAGATTCCGGCCGAAGTACTGAAAGCTTTTACCACCTATACACAAGCATCCCCTCAAAACGCGGCTGGAAAGATCACCGTGGAAAGAATCGGGAACGGGCTCATCAATCACTCCTACAAGGTTAACTACGAACCAAACCGGGATATTTTCCTGCAACGGATCAATAAAAATGTTTTCCCGGATCCCTATGCTGTTCAGGAAAATTATATCACTCTATGGGAGTTCGCCGAATTCGAATTCACAGGATTGAAGATGCCTTATCCAATACGTTTCCCCGAAAGAGATATCCTGTTCAGGGATTATGAGGGAAATTTATGGAGGGCCTTTGAATTTATCGGGGAAGGCATTACCCTCAGCATTCCGGGGACTTCATCCCGTGCAGGAGAAATAGCAAAAGCATTTGCCCGTTTCACCGAGGCTTTTGAAGAATTCAATACTGACCGGCTGAAAGAAGTAATTCCGGGCTTTCATGATCTCGGCCAGCGTTATATGCAATTCGAAGATTCATTGAGAACCGGGATCCCGGAAAGACTGTCTGCCACAGCAGCACTGACCAATGAACTGAAAAACAGGGAACGGTACCGGCATTTCTATGATATCATTACGGCATCAGGGGAATTTCCCCGACGGGTGATGCACCATGATGCCAAGATCGGAAATATCCTTTTTCACCATAAAACCGGGGAGGTTATCTGTGCCGTGGATTATGATACGGTGATGCCCGGCTACTTTTTTTCCGACCTGGGTGACATGGTTCGTTCCATGGCCGGTAACCTGGATGAGAACAGCCGGGGGCAGGATATCGTTAAAATCCACAAAGATTCTTATGACGCGATACTTACCGGGTACTCCGCTGTACTGGGGAACCAACTAACAGCTTCGGAAAAAAAATACCTGCACAGTGCAGGTCTAATTATGATCTATATGCAGACCCTTCGCTTCCTGACTGATTTTCATAATGGTGATACATACTACCAGACACGCTATAAAGGGCAGAATCTTGACAGGGCCAAAAACCAGTTCTCCCTGTTGAAGGCGCTGGAGGAATTCCTGCACAAAAACTATGCATTTTCCATCTGAAACAATGGTATTGTCATGGTAAATTGATTTTCCCT
>CAZEZE010000132.1:0-7582 GCA_964516445.1 uncultured Chitinophaga sp.
AAGACCCGCTGGCTTCGCTGAGATAATAAAAATCGCTGCCATTGCTGTTGAACACGGGGTTCCTGTCCTCTCCATCGAAACGGGTGAGCTGTTCGAATTTTTTTGATTTCAAATCGTAGACCCATATATCCCTCGTTACGGAGGAGGTATGATGCTTGCGCCAGTTGTCTTCAAATCCTTTATAATCATGAAAGATTATCTTATCGCCGCTGCTGTTATACCGTGCATTGATGGCAGGCTGGGTAATGATCATGGTAGCCCGACCGCCTTGTACGGGAACGGAATAAAGCTCACTCATACCGCCGTTGGCTATTTGCGCATTGCTTGCCAGGTCGAGCCTTGCCGAACTGAAGAGTACGGTTTTATTATCCGGGGAGAAATCCCAGGGTAAGTCAGCACCGGAAAAATAAGTTAACCGCCTGGCCTCTCCACCGGTTGCGGGCATAACAAAGACATCAAAATTGCCATAACGGTCCGAAGCAAATGCGATCCATTTCCCGTCACGACTCCAAACGGGCATATATTCATACCCTTCGTGAAGAGTCAGCAGTGTGGCCTGTCCTCCGCGGGAGGGAACCTTGTACAGGTCTCCCTGGTAACTAAAGACGATCGTTTCTCCGTCGGGGGAAATGGCAGGATAGCGTAACCATAATGGATTATCCTGGGCATTGACGGTAATGCTTAACAGAAATGCCATGAAAACGATAAATAACTTTCGCATAAAAAATTGTTTGAATTGAATAGCGGAACGGGGATGTACCGGCGGTTTACCGGAAACCTAATTTATCCCTTTTCGTTGATATGATACATTTCGAACCGGTAAGATCCTTTTTTTTGACTTCCGGAAGCTACCATTTATCCCAATTCCTTTATTTCTTCAGGCCAACTTTCATTAATTTCCCTTTTTGTAACTGGCATATATATGAGAAGGCTGACCGTTGCTTTATTATTACTTTCCTCCCAATGTTTATCACAGGATGCCAGCGTATTTAAACCCGATTCAGTAAAAAAAGAGATCATCGCTACCCGGATCAGCACCCCCGTTCGGATCGATGGTAGCCTGGATGACCCGGAATGGAAGCTGGCCATCCCCTCCCCGGATTTCATACAGGTGGATCCTATGCAGGGACAGCCCCCCAATCATAAGACCAGCACCCTTGTACTCTACAACCGGCAGTTTCTTTATATCGGCATAATCGCTCATGATTCCGGGGGGAAGAAAGCCATCCGGGCCACGGATTTTCGCAGGGATTTCAGCATCCGCAGCCATGATCATGTGGCGATCTCACTGGACGGATTCAATGATCACCGGAATGCCATGGCCTTTACCACCAATCCATTCGGGGTTCAGCGCGACCTGCTGGTGTTTGATGATATACTGACCGACCTGGACTGGGACGGACTCTGGAAAGTAAGGACCACCCGGACCGATACCGGCTGGATCGCGGAGATCGCCATTCCCTGGCAAACGCTTCGTTACCCGAAATCAACGGACAGTCTCCAGCACTGGGGTTTCAACGTTATGCGTAACAGGAGACTGACCAATGAGATTTCTGCCTTTTCACCCTATCCTCGTTCTTTCAATTTCACAAGGATGGCCTATGCAGGGGTATTGAAAAATCTTCAACCGCCACCGCCCAAGACCAATATCCGCGTGCAGCCTTATGTTCTGGCTTCTTTTGACCGGTATAAGAATTTTCCTTCCGGCACCGATCCTGCGCAAAATAATTTCAGGGCGGGTGGGGATATCAAGTGGGCGATCAATCCCAATAACATCCTTGACATCACTTTTAATACTGATTTCGCACAGGCAGATGCGGACCGCCAGGTGAATAACGTGACCCGGTTCTCTGTTTTTTTCCCGGAAAGACGTCAGTTCTTCCTCGAGAACGCCTCTTTATTTGGCGCCGGTGTGGGTCCCTCTGAAGATCTGTCCGGGGGAACCATGCGGATCCAGCCTTTCTTCAGCCGCCGTATCGGGCTGGATGATGCGGGCAACCCTATCCCCCTTGATGCGGGTGGCCGTTATGTGTACCGTTCTTTGAAAAGAAATTTCGGGGCACTGCTGATGCGGCAACGGAAAAACGAAATCACACCGGGCACCAACTTTTTTGTGGGCAGGTATTCGGAGAATATCGGCAGGCAAAGCCGGCTGGGAGGATTGTTGACTATTAAGGACAATGATAACGGGACCAATGTGGTCGCGGCACTGGATGGTTTTTTCCGCCTGGGTGAATCGCATTCGGTAAACAGTATGCTCATCCGTTCTGCTACTAACAAGGGAGGCAGGGATGGTTTCGCAGGCTATGCACAGTATTATTTCACCAACAACCAGTTCAAGATCTGGTGGACACAGACGTTTGTCACCAAAGATTTTGATCCTGCACTGGGTTTTGTGTCCCGCAGTGATGTGATCGGAACCACCCCGGGCATATTCTGGTACTATCGCGGGAATAAACTTCCTTTCCAAAAATGGATCAGGGCATTTGAGCCGGGCCTGATGACCGAATTCTATCACCAGGCATCGACCGGCAAACTGGTGGAACGGCAGATCAATATTAATCCAATCTGGTTCAACTTCCAGGATGGAGGATATTTTGGTTACCTGGTGAACCCCACATATCAGCGGCTGACGGAACCCTTTGCCCCATTGGGCATTGTAATTTCAGAAGGGGAATACAATTATGTCCGGCACCAGTTCTATTACAGCAGCGATCCCTCTAAAATTATTGGTTTGAGCGGCAGTATTGAATTTGGTTCTTATTTTAACGGCCACCTCAATTCCGGAAGTGTGTCGCTCCGGTTTTCTCCGATCCCGCATTTCTCCCTGACGGGTCAGTTGAACAGGAACCATTTTAAGGGGGTGGGTGACAATGCGGAAACAGTTACCGCGGATCTCTGGAGCATTACCGGCAGGCTGGCGCTGAATCCCCGCCTGCAGCTGATCGGGTTCTACCAGCTGAACTCGATCAACAATGCGGGAAACTATAATATCCGCCTTTCCTGGGAGTACCAGCCTCTGTCTTATATATATGTTGTCTTTAATCACCGTGGTTTTGATAATGCGGCGCTGAAAAGACAGACGGAGGATCATACGATCATTAAACTGAGTTACCTGCGGCAGCTTTGAATTGCTGCGGGTTTCCAACCCTTAAGGGTTGGATCCTCTTTAAAGGTGGAAACGCAAAGAATAGGCCGGACAACTTAATTCGAAAATTCCGTATATTAATGCTTCTTTCCCCCTTTGCAAACTCCTATAATCATCCCTCTGTCAGCACGCTAGCAAAACCAACATAACTATGACCAGCCAGAAAGCTGCTGCACCTGTCAGCCAACAGGAAAGAATTGTACTGATCGACAGTCTCAGGGGGATTGCTATTTTGGGGATACTGTTAATGAATATACCCGGCTTTGCACTGCCAGCCCCCGCCTGCTATGGCGACCTCATAGTGATGAATGAAATGGGTACGGTCAATCAAAAGACCTGGTTTTTTATAGACTGGGCACTGGAAGGAAGTCAGCGGGCCCTGTTCTCCACCTTATTCGGGGCCGGTATACTCCTGTTCATCAGCAGGCAGGAAAAAAAGACGGAGGGTCTCTGGCCCGCGGATTATTTCTTTCGCCGCCAGTTATGGTTACTTGTTTTTGGCCTGTTCAATGCATTTGTTTTGCTATGGTTCTGGGATATACTTTTCCAGTATGCCTGCTGTGGCATGATCCTGTTTGCCTTTCGTAAGTGGTCACCAAAGGCATTGATCTTGGCAGCAGGCGTCTGCCTGCTGTTGATGACAGTAAGGGAAAATGCCGATTTCTACAGGGATAAAGCAGTTATTGCCAAGGGTGAACGTGTCGCTAAAATGGATACGACCCGGGTGAAGCTGAATGATACACAGCAGGAAGAATTAGATGCGTTGACAGCATTTAAGGAAAAGAGTTCAGTGCAAAGCAGGGGAAAGGAAATGGATAAAAGTCTTAAGGCAGTTCGGGGAAACTATAACAGCCTTTATGCATACAATAGCGAGCGAAGTTTCTTCATGGAGACGGCTTTTTTTTATAACAATATCTGGGATCTTTTTTTATTCATGTTCTTAGGCATGGCATTTTTTAAGAATGGAGTGTTGACGGGCAGCGCTTCCTCTAAAATTTACTGGCTAATGTTCATTACTGGACTGGGCCTGGGCCTGGTATTGTCCTGGTTCAGGCTGCAACCCCTCCTCGACTACCAGTTCAATAAGTTTGAGTACACCAAAAATGTCCGCTTCGAGTATTATGAAATATCAAGAACCCTCAGGGCAATCGGGATCTTTGGCCTGATCATGCTGTTATATAAATCCGGCTGGTTCAAATGGCTGTTTGCACTGATGCGGCCGGTGGGACAAATGGCTTTTACCAACTACCTGATGCAGTCTTTACTGGGGGGTCTTTTTTTCTACGGGGTCGGTTTCGGTGTGTTTGGGAAACTCCAGCGGTATGAAACATATTATGTAGTCGCCGCTATATGGATCCTGCAGATCACATGGAGCCATATCTGGCTTCGGAATTACAGGTTCGGTCCACTGGAATGGGCCTGGCGCAGCCTGACCTATTGGAAAAAGCAACCCATGAGAAAATCCAATCCGAAAGAAGTGCTGGCACCATAGACCAACGGCAATATAACAGCCGTTCAAATAAAAGTAATGAAGGTGCCGGCATATTTTTTTAAATTAGGAAATCAAAAAATCGCTGTTCACGGTATTAATAGTTCAAACCAAAACTGTTCATATGAAAAGGTTTATCGTCACCATTATCATCCTGTCTTTTATTAATGTTGCTTTCGCCCAATCCAACTGGAGCCCCGAACAGTGCCTGAAGCTCAAAAATATCACGGCCGTGGTCCCTTCCCCGGACGGGATGAGAGTGCTGTATACAGTACGGGAAGCGGTGATGACCGATGACCGCAGCGAGTATGTTAACCAGGTCTGGGTCTGCAATGCCGACGGCACCCATGCGGTTCAGCTTACCCGGGGTGAGAAGAATTCCTCTAATCCCCAATGGAGTCCTGATGGAAAATGGATCAGCTTCACCTCAGCGAGGGATGGAAAGAACAACTTATACCTGCTGCCGGTTATCGGCGGTGAGGCGGAAAAGATCACGGATGTAAAAAGCGCTGTGGGCAGTTACAGCTGGAGCAAGAACAGTGAAATGATCGCCTTTTCCATGATCGACGCGGTGGAATCGAAAGAGGAAAAAGATAAAAAAGCAAAGAATGACTGGTACTACATGGATGAAGAGGTAAAGCAGAACCGGCTTTTTGTGCTATGGCCGGGTAAAAAGGATACGGCCGGGAAATATGTTCAGAAAAAGATAACGAAGGAGAATTATAATATCAATTCCTTTAACTGGAGCCCCGACGGGAAAAGCATCGCCTACAGTTACGGGAAGTCGCCGGAAGTGAATGACAATGTTTACAGCGATATTGCTTTGGTGGACATTGAAGCCGGGACAATAAAATCAATCGCCGCCACGGCTGCAGGTGAAACAAGCCCTGTGTTTAGTCCTGACGGGAAATACATTGCTTATTACTGTACGGCAGACCCTGTTGACTGGTCGGGTCCCCGCCATGCCAGGGTCTATTCGCTTGCCGATGGAAAGAACTGGCGCCTCAAGGAAACTCCCGATGAAAACGGGGGGATTCTTGGCTGGACGGCTGACGGAAAAAATATTCTTTGGGCGGAAGCAAACCGGACACTCAGTGCGATCTATATGCTCAGTGCCGATGGCAAGAATATTTCGGAGTGGTCAAAGGGGGTAAAGGATTTTGTCGGAGGGGGAACGCTCAATGCTACGGCAACCCATATAGGATTCACGTTGCAAAATCCATCCCGAATGCCGGAAGCTTATATAAGCCCGGTTGGCAGTTTTGCTCCCGTAAAGGTTACCGGTATCAATGCGGAGCATGCTTCTAAAGCATTACCTAAAACCGAGGTGGTGAAATGGAAAAGCACTGACGGAAAAGAAATTGAAGGATTGCTCACCTATCCCATCGGTTACCAGCCAGGTCAAAAGGTTCCCTTTATATTGAACGTACATGGAGGCCCTGCCGGCGTATTTACACAAACCTGTGTGGCCGGCAACCAGGGCGCTTACCCGCTTGCCGCATTTGCTGAAGCGGGGTATGCCGTGCTGCGCCCCAACCCGAGAGGATCTTCAGGCTATGGCACGGCATTCAGAACAGCCAACCGCAACGATTGGGGAGGTAAGGATTACGAGGACCTGTTGGCCGGGGTTGACCATGTGATCAAAATGGGAGTGGCCGACGAGAATAAAATGGGCGTGATGGGCTGGAGCTATGGCGGTTTCATGAGCAGCTGGATCGTAGGTCATACTAATCGGTTTAAGGTAGCCTCTATTGGCGCCCCGGTGGTGGACCTGGCACACCAGAACCTTACTGATGACATAGAAGGTTTTCTGCCCTCTTATTTCCAGGCCAACCCCTGGGATGACTGGGGCAAGTATGATGCTCATTCGCCTTTACGGTTTGTACAAAATGTAAAAACACCGGTTATGCTGCAGCATGGCGAGGCGGATGCAAGGGTTCCTTTCAGCAATGCAGTGATGTTTTACAATGCCCTGCGAAGAAGGAATGTACCGGTACGGTTACTGGCCCTGCCCCGTCAGCCCCATGGCCCGGTGGAGCCGAGGATGGTATTAAAAACCATGCAAACCAATGTGGAGTGGTTTGATAAATATATAGGGGATAAAAAAGGCTTTTAATTTAACAACAAACAATGGCACGAATCCATGTACTTGTTTTACTGAGCGCTGTATTTATTTCCTGTAAACAAGGTAAACAGTCTGAAAAAACAATTCCGGTACAGTATGATACACTGTATCAGCCCGCGGTATTCACCGATAGCGGGAGATTGGAAAAGATAAGGCAGGCGATGCCGGTCATTGACAGCCTTTACAGGAAACACGCGGAAACAAATCATTTCCCGGGCATCTCCTTTGGCATTGTCGTGGACGGGCAACTGGTTTATACTAACAGTTATGGATATACGGATATTAAAAAGAAGATACCTGCTTCTTCATCTTCCATGTTCCGTATTGCATCTATGAGCAAGAGTTTCACGGCCATGGCTATCCTGAAACTGGAAGAGGAGGGGAAACTGGATCTGGATGACCCGGCTTATTTCTATATTCCGGAATTGAAAGATCTTAAGTACCCGGCCGCGGATGCACCGCATATCACGATTCGTCACCTGCTGACTCATGGCGCCGGTTTTCCCGAGGATAATCCCTGGGGAGACAGGCAACTGGCTGATACGGACAAGGACCTGATGGAGTTTATCGGGAAGCAAATCTCCTTTTCCAATCCACCGGGTATTGCCTTTGAATACAGTAATCTTGGTTTTGCGTTGCTGGGGAAGATCGTCAGCAAGGTTTCCGGGAAACGCTACCAGGATTATATCAGAGAATATATCTGGCAGCCACTGGGTATGGAAAATGCGGAATGGGAATATGGTAATGTACCGCCCGATAAAAAGGCGCATGGCTATCGCTGGCACAACGAGCAATGGAACGAGGAGGAATAATTGCAAGA
>CAZEZE010000133.1:0-1289 GCA_964516445.1 uncultured Chitinophaga sp.
GTGGTAACATCAAAGCCGAGTAGTACTAATTGCCCGTACGCTTTAATTTTTTTTAATTGCCTCCATCCCCTAAAAGGATGTACAAAGCAAGGAGTTGATACTTTTTCTAGCATTCCCAATATGTCACATTATTACAGCTTCGAGCCATGAGCTTCGGGCAACGAGCACTGCTCGTAACTCACAGCTCGCAACTCACAGCTCACATTCTTATGGTGGTTTTTCCGAGGGTGTTCACCTCTTCCCATACCGAACAGAGTAGTTAAGCCCCTCATGGCCGATGGTACTGCACCAAAATGCGGGAGAGTAGGTAGCTGCCATATTCATTTAAAGGGCCCTGGTTAATTCCAGGGCCTTTTTTTATGCCGCCAACGAAGCTGTAATTTGAAAAATTGAATATTGAATGTTGACATATTGAGTCTTTTTGAAGAAAAGACTCAACAATCAACAAGCAATTCTCAATGATCAGGTGCCGTCGTTGACAAGACCAGTTGAAAATTGAATATTGAACATTGGCATAGGAAGTCTTTTTTATGAAAAGATGCAACACTCAACAACCAACAAGCACTCCTCATTTATTGTACCGCCCGTTTTTATTCTTTTCTGCTGTGGAAATGCTTTTTCCCACAATGGCAATTAACTCTTCCGTTTCTTTGTAAACGGTATTTAGTTTTAAAGCAGGTTCGAAATAGGCTCTCTTAATAATGATTTTTATGCATGTTCTGCACTCTTTCAGCTCTTTCAGAACTACTCTCAGCTTGTGAATAAAATCATCCGGTGATTCAGCAGCCTGCGCTTCCCCATAGTTAAATGCCGGCGAATGGCAGCTTCTGATCAGCTGCCCCGCCATATAATTGCCGCTCCTGGTTTTTGGCAGCGCTTCCACCACTTCAATCATCCTGCAGGTGTAGTCCACCAGCCGGTCCTCTAAGTCATAGATTCTTGCCATGTTTTTTTTGAAAAGTAAGTCCGGAGGCGAATCCATCCTTGATGTTTTGTACAGTATTGGTTTGTTTTTTTCTTTTCAAATCTGATGAAAAACACGAAAAATACTTGAGAATTGAATATTGAGTGTTGATATATTGAGTCTTATTTGACGAAAAGACTCAACACTCAACAAACAATCCTCAATGATCAGGTGCCGTCGCCGATATGAACACTTGAGAATTGAATATTGAGTGTTGACATATTGAGTCTTATTTGACGAAAAGACTCAACACTCAACAAACAATCCTCAATGATCAGGTGCCGTCGCCGATATGAACACTTGAGAATTGAATATTGAGTGTTGA
>CAZEZE010000133.1:1389-7477 GCA_964516445.1 uncultured Chitinophaga sp.
ATGATCAGGTGCCGTCGCCGATATGAACACTTGAGAATTGAATATTGAGTGTTGACATATTGAGTCTTATTATGAAGAAAAGACTCAACAATCAACACTCAATCCTCCATTTTCAAGTTCTCCGTTCCACAGGCATTCTATCTCCCACTCCTGGTGAAAACCCCGCAAATTTTCAGAATTTTCACCATTTATCCTGTCCCAAAAACCGTGGCCGATGTCAACTGCATCAATACCTTCCCATAAATTTTTAAATATGGAAAGTGAAAACAGGAAGCTGAATGACGAGTTATTCAGCGCCGATCCGGAAGAAAACCTGCGCATCGAGAATGAATTGCTGAAATTGAAACTGCAGGCAGAGCGGGGTGCATTATTCTCTGAGAACGGGGAATCCATACCCGCCGAAGCGGAAGCTGCATTCCTTAAAAACATACAGCTCTTTGAAGAGGCCTGTGAGCATACAAAAGAAACAACAGTTTATGAATTAATCGGGAAGCCTGACTGGAGGAAGGCAGCCGAAGTGGACCCGGATGCATTACAGGCTGAAGTGGACAGTATTCTCGGGCTGATGGAAGCAAAAAATATTTTCCTGCATGTAGAAGGACAGTACTCTCCGGCGGTCATCTATGAGTTCCTTACAGGAGAGCTTTTCCAGCAGGAGGTTATGCCGGTGTGTATTCCCGGTTTTATGCAATGCTTTATATACGAGGAATTTCATCCCAATCATACGCTGTCCATCGAAAAAAAGGCAAAAGATTTCCTCGACCACTGGTTCCGAATGGAGTTTAATGAATACAGTATTGAACTGGCCAGTCAATTCATTACTGCCGATAACCTGCAATTTACGAGAGATGAGGTGCTGTCCCGGCTCTCGGACTGCCTGGCTTGCTACCAATCTTTTTCAAACCAGGTGATCACTAATACGGCTACCAGCTTTGAATGGTGTAAAAACCCAAAAATGGGACTCGGGATTGCAGAGGGTATGATCAGCTATGATGCCATCCTGGAAAATGGAGAAACGGTTCCTGTCTCGGGGCCGTATAAACTATATATGAGCAGCGATTCTGACTTCTGGCAGATCTATTATTTTGAATTCCCGGGGTTTTCGTGGTAATCCTGCCGGTTTGGTCAGGTGCGGATCCCTCCATTTTTTCTTGAATCCCGGATCGTTTTTGTTTAAAGGAATTGAAAAACAGAGACACAAAGACACGGAGACACGGAGGTCTGCGTTGTATTTCTCTGAGACCCTTTGTGCCACCGTGTTTAAAAAATATATAGCCAAGGAGAAACACAGAGAAAAATTGTCGGGGAAGTCTGCGCTGTATTTCTTTGTGTCTTTGTGGTTCAAAGGTAAAATACTCCCAGGTAGACGCTGGGAGGGGGAGGGGTTTGTGCATTTTTCATCCCAATCCCTGTTATCCGCCACTGTTGGTCCCCTTTGCTTCGCTTCAGTTATCTTTGCCCCTTCAAAATCAATGACTAAAAGCGAACGGATCATATTATTCCTCCTGGCCGGGCTCAACTTCACGCATATCCTCGACTTCATGATCATGATGCCCCTGGGCAATTACCTGATCCCGGATCTGAAGATCTCCGCCTTCCAGTTCAGCCTGCTCGTGGCCAGCTACTCCGTCAGCGCATTTATCTCGGGACTTGCCATCGCACTCTTTATCGACCGGTTCGACAGGAAACGTTCCCTGGTCTTTGCCTATTCCGGTTTCCTGCTGGGCACACTGGCCTGCGGTATCGCCCCCACCTACGGACTCCTGCTCGCGTCCCGTATCCTTGCCGGCCTCTTCGGCGGCATCATCGGTGCACAGGTGCTTTCTATCGTGGCCGATCTCTTTACCTATGAAAGAAGGGGAAGGGCCAT
The DNA here is from genome assembly GCA_964516445.1 of uncultured Chitinophaga sp. Taxonomy (GTDB): domain Bacteria; phylum Bacteroidota; class Bacteroidia; order Chitinophagales; family Chitinophagaceae; genus JJ008. The sequence continues at coordinate 3,260 of CAZEZE010000133.1, forward strand.
GGGCGCCGTAATGAGCGCTTTCGCCGCGGCTTCCATACTCGGGGTACCGCTTTCGCTTTACCTTACCAACCTGTTCAAACACGACTGGCATATTCCTTTTCTCCTTATCGGGTCGCTGGGTATTGTGTTCATTCCCTTTATCATCCGTTTTATACCGGCCATGACGGGTCATATCAAAGTGAAACCGCCGGGCACAAAAATTTTTGATGTGCTCATCAATGTAACTAAAGTGCCGGCGCAACGCTCGGCCCTGTTGTTCGCCTGCCTGCTGATGATGGGACATTTCCTGATCGTACCTTTTATCAATCCTTACCTCGAATTCAATAAAGGCTTTTCAAAGGACCTAACACCCATGATCTACCTGGCCGGTGGGATCGCCTCCATGGCAGCCGCCCTCGTTTTGGGAAGGTATTCGGACAAAGTGGGTAAACTGCTTGTTTTTTCCTGGTCCGTTTTTATCTCCCTGTTCATGGTACTCATCATTACGGCCATGCCCAATGTTCATTTTGCCATTGTACTTATGTTTTTTGCCTTATGGTTCGTGGTAGGCACGGGCAGGGCCATTACTGCACAGGCCATGATAAGCGAAGTGGTAAAAGCGGATCAACGCGGAAGTTTTATGAGCATAAACGGGAGCGTACAACAACTCGGTAGCGGTATCGCCGCCTTATCGGCCGGCGCCATTGTCATCACCGAAAAATCCGGAAAGATCACTCACTATAACTGGGTGGGTTACCTGAGTATCGTGGTCCTGGTTAGCAGCCTTTTACTGGGCCGCCTGATCTTTAAAAAACTGGATAGAAAAAAAGAGGAGAGCCTGGTGGAAAAGGAATTGTTGCAGGAAACTGCTTAAAAGCAAGTGGTAAGTAGCAAGTGGCTAGTGGGGTTTAGACTCTGATAATTTAAATTTTTTTATTTTCCACTGGGTGCAAAAAATGAAACCTATTTATTAAACGACCTTCCTTCCCACTAGCCACTAGCCTCTCATTACTACCTACTAACCACTCGAAACACCGGGTACACCATATGCGCCGGCTCAAACCATTTGGAATTCTGGTACACAAAATTCAACTGCGCCCTTCCGTTCTTTGCAAAAGCGGTGTCGGTTGCAATACGTTGTTGCAGCTTTGCCTTCAGCTCCGGGTTCTCCTTTAAATGTTCGGCCGCGATATCTTCAAAAGCATAAGCCGAGTATCCTTCCTTCTGTCCCAGTACCGCGTCAAAATAATTCCAGGCGAAATAGGAATCCTCGCCATGGGGTTCCAGGGTCTCGATCAGGAAGCGATTGGCCGCCTGGTTCATGGGTATATACCAGTCCCCTTTGCGGAATGAAACTTTTTTGATGCTGCTGCTGACCTTCACATCGCTGTTCAGGTGATGCATCTCGTACTGGCGGGGCAGGGTCTTGTAATCCTCGATCCTGTATACTTCCACTTCCATACTGGTATCTTTTTTCAATTGCGTCATCTGCACTTTATTCAGCTTTAGCAGGTCGGTCACCTTCCACCAGCCCTGCGGGATGATATAGGCATGGGGCTTCTCTACAACTGTTTTTTCGGAGTAATAGTTGAAGATCTTTATCGTCTTCTCAAAAGGCTTGCTCCTGTCGTAATACAACCGGGGCAGGCCCGACACTTCACTGGGTTTCTGGCCCGATTCATATCCCTTGTACAGAACCTCTTTGTATTTCGACCTGTCGAGTGCCCAGCTGATGGGAAACTCACTCAGCGTACTGACAGCGTTCTTTGTGAGGTCCCGGAGACGCCTGATAGTTTCACTGTTCTTTCCTGTAAATTCAACAAAACTCTTCATTAATGCATAGGTTGACTGAACCCTTTGCTCATAGGATTTCAGCATATGCGTTTCCGGCACAAAGGAGAAGGTATTCCAGAGTGCGGCATAACCACTGGCATAACGGGGACTGTCCCAGTATTCCGGCCAGCCGTTTTCGGGTTTGTCGCCAAACGCATTCACATAGGGGACCAGGTCAAATCCTTTTTGCTTCATCAGCGAATAAAGGGCCGGTTCAAATTCTTTTTCGAGATAATCACCCATCACGCCGCCCAGCTTATTGTGCTGGGTGGTCAGCAGGGTCATCACATGCTGGTAATCGGCGCCGTTGCTCACATGGTTGTCAACAAATACATCCGGGTCCAGCAAATGAAAGATCTCTGTGAATGCACGGGTATCCTTTGAATCGCATTTGATAAAATCCCTGTTCAGGTCAAGGTTCTGTGAATTGCCGCGGAACCCGAACTCTTCCGGTCCGTTCTGGTCCACCCGGTAATTGGGACCGCGGTTCAGGCACCCGCCGATATTGTAAACAGGGATGATCACTACCACAACATTGTCGGGGATCTTGTATTTATTCGTTACCACATCCCTCGCAAAGAGCATGCTGGCGTCAATACCATCGGGCTCACCGGGGTGAATACCATTGTTGACCAGGATGATCCTTTTGTTTTGTTTGCGGATGTTTTGAAAATTATAATCACCGTTATTAGCAACCACCACGATATGCAGCGGGTAGCCGGCATCGGTCATGCCCATGGTCAGCATCTTCACTTTGCCGGATCTTTCATCCAGCTTCTTCCACCAGTCGATGATCTCCGCGTAGGGAGGCGACTGCCTGCCTTTGGAAAGCTCAAACCTTGTTGTTATTTCCTGGGAAAAAAGCGTGGCGGAAATGCTGATACAGATCAGCAGGAGGGATCTTTTCATGTTTATGTTGGTATTGTTAGCCAGGCCCCGGATCAAGTCCGGGGCAAGTAAAAATAAAAAAGGCATCCCGGATGGGGATGCCTTTCCAATAATTTATTCCAATCGCTTATTTCGCGGTTGCGTTCACTTTCTTTGTCAGCTTGCTCTTCAGGTTGGCGGCCTTGTTCTTGTGGATGATACCGCGCTTGGCCAGTTTGTCGATCATCGCAGCCACTAAGGGTAATTTCTCGCCCATTTCCTTGCCTTCGAGAGCTTTCATATCACGGATGGCATTACGGGTGGTCTTGCCATAATATTTATTTCTTGCCTGGCGTTTAGCCGCCTGGCGGGCATCTTTCTTTGTTGCGCTGTGATTAGCCATTCTTGTAGTTTTTTACCCCTTATTTAGGGACGGCAAAGGTAGGACGGGGAGGCTTAATCACCAAATTTTCAGTCGTTTAATTGGGGGTGCCCCGAGGCTTTATTTTACAGGTAATTAGGGTTGCAAAAACCGGGAAAACCTCAAATTCAGGCTACCTAACCGCCTCAAAATGAGACCCCATTTTCCGTTTTTTCAACGATATTTGTGACCCCGAAACCCGTCAGTTTCGGGCTGTAATCGTATTAGCAAATTCACGCCAGGTGCCGGGAGAAAGGTTTTTAACCGCTACAACCCTGCGGCCTCTGCGTGAGATTTAAAAGATACAGCGTCTCAATTTCAAACAACCCCTTCATGAAGGATTTTTCCTATATCACTAATTCTTCCCCGGCTTTTATCGAGAACCTCTACCGTGAATTTCTCAGGGATCCCGGTAGCGTGGACCCGGAAATGCGGAAATTCTTTGAAGGGTTTGATTTTGCCATGAGCAATGCGGCGGTGAACGGTAACGGCAAAGCATCGGCCCCTGCAGCACCGGTCATGCCCGCTGCAGATGTTGACTGGATGCGGGAATTGCGGGCCTACCGCATGATCCTTGGCTATCGCAATAAGGGTCACTTGCTGGCAAGGACCAATCCCATCCGCGAAAGAAAGGACAGGGGCGCACATATTGATCTGGCCTATTATGGGTTTACCGACATGGATCTTGAAATGGAGTTCCGGGTGGGCAACCTGGTCGGACTCGGCACCTGCACGCTGCGGAAACTTCAGGAGCACCTGGAGAAATGTTACGCCAGCCATGCAGGGTTCGAGTTCAAGTATATCAGTGATCCCAAAAAGGTGGACTGGCTCACGTATGCGATCGAACACAGCATGATGGAGCCGCTGCCGCTTGTCAAGAGGAGAAGGATACTGGAAAAACTGAACCAGGGGGTGATGTTCGAAAAATTCCTGCATACAAAATATGTGGGGCAGAAAAGATTTTCACTGGAAGGCGGTGAAACAACCATCGCCGCACTGGATGCGATCATCAGCACCGCCGCGGATAACGAGGTACAGGAAGTGGTGATAGGGATGGCACACCGGGGCCGGCTGAATGTGCTGGCCAATATCATGGGCAAGACCTATGAGCAAATCTT
>CAZEZE010000134.1:0-7469 GCA_964516445.1 uncultured Chitinophaga sp.
CAGCCATCATATGGCCTATCTCTTTGCCTATGCGGGGATGCCCTGGCGCACGGAGGAACTGGTGCATAAGATCTGCACTGAATTCTATACGAATTCACCGGACGGTCTGATCGGGAACGAAGACTGCGGGCAAATGAGTGCCTGGTTTGTACTAAGCTCCATGGGATTTTATCCCGTTTGCCCGGGCGACGGGAAGTATATACTGGGCACGCCCTTGTTTGACGAAGTGAAGATCAACCTCGAGAACGGGAAAACTTTTGTCATCACTGCGGCAAGAAACAAACCAGCTGATTCTTATGTTCAGGAATTGCGGCTTAACGGGAAATTTTATACGAAAACATTTTTGCAGCATAGTGACCTTGCGGAAGGGGGGAAGCTTAATTTCCGGCTGGGAAGTGCACCCAATAAGCTGAGGGGAACACTTCAAAAGGATATTCCCTCATCTTCCATTGCGGGAAATAGGCTCGTGCCTGTGCCGTATTTTGATATGGGCAGCAATAAGTTCAAAAAACAAACCATGGTGAAGATCCGGTCTGTGGATCCGGGTGCCAGGGTTTATTACCGGATCATGCGACCAAATATCCGTTCTGTTTTTGTGCCCTATACAGTTCCATTTTCCATTGCGGAGAACACGCAGATCGACGCGTATGCCGTTAAGAAAGGAGTGCAAAGCAAGATCATTTCACAACAGTTTTTCCGTATGCCGGATGACCGGTCCATCACCATCCTTTCGAAAGTACACCCCATGTACACGGCCGGCGGACCGGATGCCCTGGTGGATGGAGTACTGGGTACTACCAACTGGCGGACAGGGGAGTGGCAGAGTTATTATGCGACCGATTTTGAAGCGGTGATCGATATGAAAATGGTCCGCACAATCGAGTATGTGGGAGTGCATGTGTTGCAGGATGTAAGCCCCTGGATCCTTTACCCCAAAGAACTGATCGTTGAGAGCAGTACCGATGGAAAGAATTATACCGAAGCGGGCCGGGTTACAAACAGCAAACCAACGGATGAAGCTCCGGCGGAATTACAGGAAATGGGTGTTACGATCAGCGGGAAGGCAAGGTATATAAAGATCAGGGCAGTGAACGGCGGAGCCTTGCCTTCCTGGCATGAAAGCGCGGGGAGCCCTTCCCACCTTTTTATTGATGAGGTAATTATCAGATAGCAGGCCACGGAGACACTGTGACACAGAGATAGATTTAGGTTAAGGTTTAGATTCGATGACCCAAATTGAGTTTAAGGATTTCCCGAAGCGTTCAACTTGGTTTGCAGTGTTCGATGCGAGAACCCAATTACGCAAAGATGCACTGTGACAGGTGGAAGCAAAGAGAAACTCCGTGATCCTCCGTGTCAAAGTGTCTCCGTGGCATTAATTACCCTTCAGCTTCAAATTTTTCATATACTCCGCATCGGCTTTAACTGCCTCCAGCGGGGTGCCGGACGGATAATGTTCCTGTTCCACTATAAAGTATTCCATCCCGTTCTTTTTCGCCGCGTGAAGAATCGAGGGGAAATCAAAGCTGCCTTTGCCGATATCACAGGTGTCTTCTCTTTTGGTGCTGCCTTTTACTCGGTCTTTAATATGGCAAAGACGGAACCGGCCTTTGTATTTACTGAACCAGGTCGATGGTTCCTGTCCGGCGATGACGATCCAGTATATGTCCATCTGGTAATCGACGAGGCCGGGATCTGTTTCCTGCATCAGGATATCATGCGGGTAAACCCCTTCAACCAGGCGAAATGAACTGTCATAATTGTGATTGGCGAACCGGATGCCTGCTTTCCTGCAGATCGTTCCGCACTGATTGAAAGTTGCAGCCATTTTCCTGTATTCCTCCAATGTATGTTGCTGGCTGGGCCAGTTATAGATAAGGTACTTCATCCCGACAGCGGCAGCCGCATCCACTTTCTTTTCGAAATCCTTTGTGATGTCGCAGTGCGATGAAATGATCTCCATGCCCAGGTCGTCGAGGTACATTTTAAAATCCCGGTTGCTCATACCCCAGAACATGCCTTTCGGGCCTTCATAGCTTTCAACCTGTTTGTAGCCGAAGGAAGCAACGGTTGCCAAAACCCCACGGGGATCAGCGGGCAGGTCATCGCGCAGTGTATAAAGCTGTAACCCGAATTCTTTTATGCGCTTACCGTCTATTACGGAGGAAGCCGAAAATGAGGAATCCTGCAGTGCCTGTAATTTGCGGGGAACCAGCAAGGATCCAAGCGCGACACTGCCGGTAAGTTGTAAGAATTTTCTTCTGTTGTTGCTCATAGTTAAAGATTGATATAAGTTCAGGCCCAGGCCTTATCGCCTTTTTTATAAGGATAATTACCATCATATTTCCCCGGCACCGGCAGGTAACGCAGGGCTTGTTTGGCGCCGATCTCTGAAGAGAAATAACCGGAAAGTGTCAACTGCTTCATCATGGTATAAAAGTGCGGGGGATTCCAGGTGAACTCTTTCTGATCTTTCCAGGGCAGGTCCCTGTTGGCCTTGTCATGTTCTTCTTTACGGGTCTTATTGGTTTCGTCTCTTTTCTTGTTGTATTCTTTTGCCTCTTTCTCCAGTGTAACCAGGAAATCGTGGCGCTGCTGCGGCGTGCAATCCATGAATGATTTCCCGTTCGCTTTTTTACAGGCCTCTTCCAGGGAATTCATACCTGCAGTAAAAGCGTTCTGTTCTGCTTCCGTATAGCAATCCGTGATCATTACTTTCATGAATTCTCCCACTTTTGCCGCTTTAGCTCCGGGTGTACTGGTTGCGGGAATGATGGTTTCCCCGATCTCATCCAGTAATGCAATATTGGCTGCGGTGAATCCCGCCTCGGTTTTGGCGCCGGTTGTGCAGCCGCTCAAAAAAAATTCTCCTCCCACAACAGTGCCTCCGGTAAGTGCCGCAACGAGTTTTAGTAATTCTCTTCTATCCATAATGCATACCCCCAAACCCCCTAAAGGGGGCTTTTAGACTCCGTTACTGACGAAGTGTTTTGTTTTTGTAAGTTGATTCTGCTAGTGCTATTATTCATTTACATTCATTCATTTTTTTCAGCGATACGGAACGCAATACTGACATTTCCAATTCCGGGTTCCAAAGCCCCTTTTGGGGTTTTACAGATTGCCTTTCTTTAACTCCGATACGGCATAATCGGCCGCGCGGGCCGTCATTGCCATATAGGTCAATGAGGGGTTCACACAGGAAGAGCTCGTCATGCAGGCTCCGTCGGTGACAAACACATTCATCGCTTCCCATACCTGGTTATGGCCGTTCAGCACCGATGTTTTGGGATCGCGGCCCATACGGGCAGTTCCCATTTCATGAATGCCCTGTCCAACGGCATAACCCGTGTCATAATCGCTGACATCTTTGGCGCCTGCAACGGTCAGTATCTCCACGGCATCCTCTTTAATTCCCTTTCTCATTTTGATTTCGTTCTCTTTAATTTCCACATCAAAATCCAGTACCGGGAGTCCCCATTTGTCTTTCACATTCCTGTTCAGTGTCATTTTATTGCTGTGATCAGGAAGCATTTCTCCGAATCCAAGGATGTTAATTTGCCAATTTTCGGAGGGAACGCTCAATGACTCTTTCAGTTCAGCCCCGATCGTGAATTCAGCCACTTGTGAACCCCGGCCACGCCACGCTCCGCCCTGGTAACCAAAACCCCGCAGGTAATCCCGTTTATCATCGTAAATATTCCGGAAACGGGGGACATAGATGCCGGTAGGGCGCTTGCCGTATACATATTTATCGGAATATCCCTCAACTCTTCCCTGTGCACCCAGCCGGAAGTGGTGGTCCATGATATTATGACCCAGTTCGCCGCTGCTGCTTCCCAGACCATCCGGCCAGGTATCGGTGGCGCTGTTCATTAAAATCCAGGTACTGTTGAATGTGGAGGCACAGAGGAAGACGATCTTTGATTTGAATTCGTAGGTTTTGTTATCTGTCGCATCCAGCACTTCCACACCGGTGGCCTTCTTTTTATCTTTATCGTAGATCAGTTTAGTGACAATGGAAAAAGGACGGAGGGTAAGATTGCCGGTCTTCATCGCAGCGGGCAGTGTGGCACTTTGCGTGCTGAAGTAGGCACCAAATGGACAACCCCTCCAGCATCGGTCGCGGTACTGGCAACTTGTTCTTCCCTGTTCCGGCCTGTTTTCCGTAAGATTGGCGGTACGGCCGATGGTGAAGATCCTTTTCCCTTTATAATGCGCTTTTACTTTTGCCGCAAGGTCTTTTTCCACGATGTTCATATCCATCGGTGGCATAAATTCACCGTCGGGCAACACTTCCAGTCCTTCTTTCATGCCCGCGATACCGGCAAATTTTTCGACATGACTGTACCAGGGGGCCATGTCTTCGTAACGGATAGGCCAGTCAACTCCGGCACCATCCTTTGCGTTAGCCTCGAAGTCCCATTTGTTCCATCGATAGCTGTGGCGCCCCCACATCAGTGACCGGCCACCAACGTGATAACCGCGGTACCAGTCAAATCTTTTTGTTTCCGTATACGGATGGTCCTTGTCACTGCACCAGAGTTCAAGATTGGTTTCGTTGAGCGGGTAGTCCCTCTTCAGCACGGGATAATCCTTTATCATCTGCTGCGTTCGCCCGCCGCGGTGGGGAAATTCCCAGGCATCTTTGTTCGCGTTCACGTAATCCTTGATATGTTCAAGGTTCCGGCCTCTTTCGAGCAACAGCACTTTCAGTCCCTTTTCCGTTAGCTCTTTCGCGGCCCAGCCTCCGCTGATCCCGGAGCCGACTACGATGGCGTCGTATGTATTATCTGGCATATGTTTGATTCAGCCCCCCTATCCCGATAGCTATCGGGACCCCCACAAGGGGGGACTTGAGGTCGTTTAAAGTTTATTAATTTCTGTTATATCAAAGCGCGTTAAAATTTTTTGCCACGAAGACACGAAGGCACAAAGACACGGAGTCTGTTTGCTATCGGGTTCTATTTTTGATTTTGATTTTTTTAATTTATTTGGATCTTGGTTCTTTGGTTCTTGTCCAAAGGACTCCTTCGGAGGTGCTTTTTACCTCAGACATCACAAATCCTGATCGCTTTTTTCAACGCCGCTACCTTCTCCTTATTCTCCTTCCCCGTAGGGATGAATTCCTGTGCCACATACCCTTTGAACCCCGTCGCCACAATCGCTTTCATGATAGCCGGGTAATAGAGCTCCTGTGATTCATCGATCTCGTGCCGGCCGGGTACACCGGCGGTATGGTAATGTCCAAAATATTGATGGTGATCATTGATGGTCCGGATCACATCGCCCTCATTGATCTGCATGTGGTAGATGTCGTAGAGCAGTTTAAAATTCTCCGATGCGATCTTTTTACAAAGTTCAATGCCCCAGTTACTCCTGTCGCACATATAATCTTTATGATCCACCTTGCTGTTGAACAGTTCCATCTGGATCACCACGTTGTTTTCTTCTGCCAGTTTCATGATCTTCTTCAGTCCCTCCGCGCAGTTATTCAGCCCGGTTGTGTCATCCATCCCGTTGCGGTTGCCGCTGAAACAAATAAGGTTGGTATAACCTGCTTTGGCTACTAACGGTATGGCTTCTGTAAAATCTTTTACCAGCCAGTCATGGTTTTTAGGGTCATTCCATCCCTGGGTGAGACTGATCTTTCCCGCCGTATAGCACATGGAGCAGGTGAGTCCGTTTTGCTGCAGCAAGGGCCAGTCTTTTGGCGCCAGCAGGTCAATAGCTTTTAAACCCAGTTTCTTCACCATCACACACATCTCTTCGAGTGGAAGAAAATTATAGGTCCAGGAGCAAACCGAATGGTGGATATTTCCTTTCAGCGCTTCCGATCCTTCCGTCTCCGAAACAGCGGCAACCGCTTTCCCGGAAATAGCGAAGCCGGCAACGCCGCCCAGCAGCGATTTTATTGCTGTTTTTCTTTTCATGTTGGTTCAGCCAGTGTTTTATTCCGGTCGTTCCGGAAAAATGCAAGGAACAATAATGCAACACCCGCGGCAAAAAGACAGGGGAACAGCCAGATATTCTTCCAGTCGTGGAGTCCTTCCGGCGTTTTGTATTTATCTACATATTGTCCGGCGAGGTAAAACCCGATATACATTCCAACTCCGTAAGTGGCCAGCGTGATCAGTCCCTGGGCCGATGAACGAACCTGCGGACCCGCTTTCTGATCCGTATAGATCTGTCCCGTTACAAAAAAGAAATCATAGCAGATTCCATGCAGGACAATGCCGGTGAACAGCATCCAGCTGTTGGCTCCTGCGTCGCCGTAGGCAAACAGGGCATAACGGGCCACCCATGCCAGCATACCGATCAGCAGCATTTGTTTGGTGCCGAACCTAGCAAAGAACCATGGCATCAGGAAAAGAAAGATCGTTTCAGCAACCTGGCCAAAGGTCATCTTTCCGGCGGCGCCCTGCATACCGGCCTCGTTGAGAAAAACATTGGTCTGTCCGTAATAAAAAGCAAGCGGGATACAGATCAGTATGGAAGCGATAAAGAAAATAAGATAGTTCCTGTCCTTCAGGACCTTCAAAGCGTCCAGTCCCAGCATTTCACCTACCGAAGTTTTCTGGCCGGCCTTGGGTGGCGGCGTATTGGGCAGAAAAAAAGAATACATGCCAAACAGGCCGGCTACGATTGCAGCAAGCTGGAATGTGATATTCAATGTGGCAGGATTTTTTTCCCAGGCCATCCACCAGATGATCAGTCCGGCAACGATCCAGCCGATCGTACCCCACATCCGGATCCCTGAAAATTCTTTTTCGGCATTGGTTACCTGTTTGAGGGCAATGGAATTCACCAGTGCCAGGGTGGGCATATACAATACCATATAGATCAGCAACAGGCTGTAGAAAGATTGAAATATATCCCGGGTGGCGATCAGGTAAAGCAGGGCGGCGCCGGCTAGGTGAAGCACACCCAGTATTTTTTGAGCCGCGAAAAATTTATCGGCGATCATCCCGATGATGAAAGGGGCGATGATCGCGCCCAGGCATTGTGTGCCGTAGGCCAGTCCTGTTTGTCCTCCCGGTGCGCCGATATCGCCTTTCATGAGGTAAGTGCCCATGGTAACGAACCAGATGCCCCAGATAAAAAAGTTGAGGAACATCATGGCGGACAGTTGCAGGCGTATGGAAAATTTCATATGGCGAACGTTGGGATAACCTTTTGCTGATTATTTGCGATCAGAAAACTAAATGTACTATTTTTAGTTTCACATTTGAAGGGTGAAAAAACTTTTTTGTAACAGGGCATATTTCAAACGATTGCGATGATCAGCAGGAAACTAAGGCTGGGAATAATCGGCGGCGGCCCTGGTGCCTTTATCGGCGCCATTCACCGTATCGCTGCGAATCTGGACGGCGAGTACGAACTGGTCTGCGGCGCATTCAGCAGTGATGAGGAACGGTCGAAAGAGACAGGCCGGTCGCTGAATCTTGACCCGGCCAGGGTATATGGTTCAT
>CAZEZE010000135.1:0-7446 GCA_964516445.1 uncultured Chitinophaga sp.
CGCCTAATGATAATACATTTACTAAATTGCTGCTGCCGCTGATCCTGCATCGGGTAATTTCCTGGTACATTAATTTTAACCGGGTTTTGAAGCTGCAATATTAAGCCATTTTGCACCAATTAGAATGAAGGTATCTGTCATAATCATCAACTACAACAGCTTTACACTGACCAGTAACTGCATCCGTTCGGTCATCAGCCAAACCAAAGAGGCCGGGTATGAGATCATATTAGTGGATAATGCCTCCGCGGAATGCGATGCAGACCTGTTTTTAAATGAATTCCCGGGAATCAGGTTGATAAAGAGCTCTGTCAACGGTGGATTTGCACACGGCAATAACCTGGGCATTGAAAAAGCAACCGGGGATCTGATCCTTTTACTAAACAGTGATACCATTTTGCAGGATGACAGCATCAGCAAGGCGGCCATCTGCCTGGATAAAGATCCCGGTACCGGGGTACTGGGTTGCCGGATGACCTTCCCCGACGGAAAGATCCAGTACACGGCAAGACGGTTCAGGTCCATTAGCTGGGAGTTGCTTGATCTTTTCCGTTTTATCCCCTTACTCATGCCGTATCCGAAAAGAGCCAAAAGGATGCTGGGCAAATATTTCCGGCATGATGCGGATATGGAATGTGACTGGCTCAACGGCGCTTTCTTTATGTTTCCCCGAAAGCTGCTGGAAAAATTACCCGGTAAAAAACTGGATGAACTTTTTTTCATGTACGGCGAGGACCAGCTCTGGTGTGAACAGGTCAAAGCGCTTGGCTACCGTAACCTGTTCTACGCGGGAACGACCATCATCCATATCAACAGCGGGAGCACAAGTCCTGCAAGGCAACTGGCCCTGCGAAAGGTCATGATGGCACATGAACTGGAAATAATGCGACTGAGAAAAGGGAAGGAGCTTTATTATTATGTTTTCAAACTGCTCTTCGTTTCCAAGGAATCAGTGAGAAACCTGGTTAAATCCATTTATTATAGGCTTACCGGGAAACTGATCAGGTAGGTATTTTCACAACATCACGAATGATGTTCTCCCAGTTATATTTCCTGTAAAAAGCTTCCGGTGTGGCTTGTTGCGGTTCATTGGCCGCCTGCTGTACGGCTGCGGCAAATCCCTGCCAGTCATTATCCTTTACCACTTTTAGTTTTCCGTTGCAGGCTTTGCGGTCAATGCCCGCTGCTCCGCTTTCCGTGGAAACCACGGAAGTGCCATATGCCAGGGCCTCCACCATTTTTGTCTTGATGCCGCCGCCGCTTTGCACCGGGTTCAGGAAAACATCCGCCGCCTTGTAATAATTATCAATGCCTCTTACAAAACCGGCATAGATGATATTATCCCGGGTGAACTCCTTTAATTCATTCATTGCATCGGGTAACCCTTTTCCGCAAATAATTATTTTGTAGTGAAAATCCGGTGTTGAACGAAGGAGGGGATTGATCTTTTTCAAAATAGCTTCCAGTGCATCCAGGTTGGGTTTGTAACTCAGCAGCCCTGTGAATAACAGTGTTTTTACATGGGCCGGTATATTGTGTTCCCGGCAAATCAATTCCCGGTTGGTGCTGCGGTCACCCGGCGCTTGACGGATCTCCGTCCCAAAAGGAAGATCAAAACATTTTGTTGCCGGAATAGTCCATTTCGAAATGGCAAAGTTCTTATCCTCCGGCGTAATGAAGAAAATCCCATCCGCCTTTTTAAAGCATCTTTTCTCATACCATTTTAAGATGGGCCACCACCATCTTCCGGTGCTCCGGAAACGCTGGTATTCGATATTATGCGTGTGGATGAATGTGCGGATGCCTGTTCTCTTCCGCACCCGGAAGGCCAGCCAGGCATAATAGGGATGCTCCCAGATAATGGTATCAAATCCTTCCTTTTTGGCTAGTGCCGTTATTTTTCCGGCAAGGCTAAGGTCATAATACCGGGAGAAAGAAGGTTTGAGCAGGGGGATCGTTTTGTAATTGCCGGCCAGTGAAAAATCATTGCCGGGGACACTGATCACTGTCAGGTCCGTTTCTTTCCCGAGATAATGCAGGAACTCTGCAATAAATTTCTGCCCGCCTGAAAAGTACGGCAGGTAGGGGTAGGGCGCTATTGCAAGTACTTTTTTCATGCGGGATCCGCCCTATGCTTTCGCGGCAGGCTGAAATTTCTTCCGGAAATGCATGAATAAACCGCCAAGGAATACGATCAGTACCGCGATAGAGGCCATGAACATGATCGACTTTCCTTTCTTTACGGATTCAGGTTCAAAAACGAATTTGATACTGTGTTTGCCCGCAGGCAATGACATCCCCCTCAGGATATAATTGACATTGCAGTAATCCGTTTTCTTACCGTCGAGGTAAGCATTCCAGCCCAGCGGGTAATACACTTCACTGAACACGGCAAACTGCGGACCATTGCAATTGGCTTCGTATTCTATAGCGTCATTATCAAACTTTATCATCTTTATGGATGAGGCGGAATCCCATTGCGGTTGTATCACTTTCGCCGCAAATGACTTTTCAACAATGGCGGTGTCTTCCAGGTTGGTGCTGCCGATCGCGTTGATGGCGGCTACACGGTCTTCCACCAACTGTACATTCTTCACCAGCCAGCAGGGGCCGAAGGCATCAGGGTTGGTGATCAGCCCGGGCTGACCTGTCTGGGGGTCCTGCACGATGACATACTTTGTATTCAGCATATTCAATACCCCGGGGGAAGTTTTACCTGACAGGTATTTTTCAATGATATCCTGGTAGATCCGCAGTTTGGCAGGATGGTAACCGCCCACGGATTTATGGTAATAGGACGTACGGGATTCACTGAAAGTCCCGGCCGTAGGAGTGCCCACCATATTAAATACCCTGTAATTGGGATCCTTGTCTTTCAGGATCTCATCATCGATAGGTGTCTTCCCGAAGTTGGCGCTGTCGTAACTGTCCTTTGCGATGTAATGCTCTTTCTCTTCGCTCAGGAAATCCTTGCTCACCCAAAGGATATCAATGCTGCTGATCAGCAGCAGCAGAATGGCAGCTACAAGGGCGCTCACCCTGTTCTTAAAATAAAAATAGATAATTCCCAGTGCCAGTAAAGAAAGTCCAAGGGCACGAAGCAATTGTCCGCCAAAAAGGGCCTTCCTGTCGGCCTTCAGCCCTGAAACTATAGCCTTTCCGATCGATTCATCCTTCGCCTGCTGGGAAATACTCTCGGCGATCTGCCTGTCATAGGGTGAACTGTAGTTCACCATCAGGTACATGATGCCCAGCAGTGCAAACAACCCGGTGGCGGTATAAAGGATTTTTTTGAGATCCTCTTTCTGCAGTTTTTGGCCAAAGAGTAACTGTTGTATCGTTAACACGGCGCTGATGGCCACCGTGAACTGCGGGATCACCTGAGCAAAGGCAGGGGAACGGAATTTATTGTAAAGGGGAAGATGTTCGAATAGAAAGGTATTGAAACCGGGAAGATATTTCCCCCATGACATCAGTATACCCAATAAAGTCGCTGCCAGTAAACCCCAGCGCAGGGGTGTTTTCAGTATTACAAAACCGATCAGTCCAAAGAGGCAGATCAGCACTCCCAAATAAGCAGGGCCGGATGTGTAAAGCTGCCCCCAGTAAACAGGGAGGCTCTGGGCAACCTGTTCCGCATTGCTGTCGGGTACGCCGAGGCTCGTTAATTTCTTTACTACATTAGAACCTTCACCTGCCATGTTACCGCTGTAACCGCCATAGGCATAGGGCATGATAAAACTGACGGTCTCTCCCCGGCCAACGCTGTACTCAAATGCATAGGCCGTATCCAGGCCCTTTGTACTTGCCGCTTTTACGGAATCACCGGTAATTTCAATGTCCTTGCCTCCCCGCATGGTGAACTGGCTGTATTCCGATGTTGTTTTCAGAACCAGTGCGTTCCCGGCCAAACCGATGATGGCGGAGAGGATCGTGATACCACCCGCGATACCGATATGTTTCCAGTCTTTTTCCTTCAGCCATTTTATGAGATAAGCAATGGTGATGATAAATGCGATGATGACGAAATAATAAGTGACCTGGAGGTGATTGACTCCCATCTGCTGGTAGGCGCCAAACGTGGTTAATGCAAAACCCAGCCAGTAATTCTTTTCATAAATATTGATAAGACCTGCAAGCATCAACGGCATATAGGCTGTTGCCAGCATTTGGGTGTCATGTCCCGCGGCAATGATCACCGGGTTATACGTGGAGAATGCATAGGCCAGTGCGCCCAGCATGGCTACCACCGGTTTCACGCGTAAAGAGAGGCATAGAATATAGAAACAGATACAGGCAAGAAAGAAAAAGTTGATGGGTTTTGGCATCCCGAGCGAAAAGATCTTCACGGTATCCGGAAGGATGCTTTTCCCTTCCATGGCTACCTGGTAATTGGGCATTCCGCTGAAAAGATTGGGGTTCCAGAGGGGGAAGTGCCCCGTCTTCTCCTTGTAATCAAATGCGTTCTGCGCCATACCTTTCCAGCCCACATTATCATGCTGGTTCAGTACATTCCCGTCGAGTACCGGTTTGCAGAACAAAACGGCGACAAGCAGGAAAATAATGATGGCGAGAAAGTGGGGAAGGGCGTTTTTCAGCAGGGAATTTTTCATTCTTATCCGCGTTAATTAAGGTGACAAAATAATGCTATTTTAGACTAAAATCCCCGATGCGCTGGCTTTTATTTTTGTCGCGACTGGCATTCATCTGCGGCCTGTTTTTTTTACTTACCCTTTCACTCCTGGTGAAGGACTGGATAAAAGATGAGAGCCTGGTGTCGACGATCATCACCATTGGTTTTTTCATGGGGATGATCATCGTGCCGCTCACCCTGCTCAGTTACCTGTTGTTGTGGCTGGCCGGTAAGAAACCTGCTTCGGTGGTTCCCCGCTGGCTGATCATCGGGAATATTATTGTGATGCTCGTACTGCTGGCTTATATCGTTTATATCAACTATCTCTACGCACAAACTGAATTATGATAAGAACCATCATCACCAATAAACCAACACGGCTCTTCCTCATTCTCTCCGGAATATTCATTACCAACGCGCTGATCGCTGAATTCATCGGGGTGAAGATATTCTCCCTCGAATCAACACTCGGCTGGAAGCCTGCGGAGATCCACTTATTCGGAGGCGTATATTCATTCAACCTCACCTGCGGCGTTCTGCTCTGGCCGGTGGTGTTCGTTATGACGGATATCATCAATGAATATTACGGTGTTAAGGGTGTGCGTTTTCTTAGCTGGCTGACCATTGCCCTGATCGCATTCGGATTTTTAATGGTGTTCGGCGCCCTGCAGACAGAACCGAACGGCTGGTGGATCACCAGTAAAAAAGAAATGGGTATTGACAATATGAATACGGCTTTTAATGGCATATACGGGCAGGGATTGGGGATCATTATCGCCTCCATGACAGCTTTCCTGGTTGCCCAGCTTATCGACGTTCTTATTTTTCACCGCATCAAAAAATGGACAGGGGAGAAAAGGATCTGGCTGAGGGCCACGGGTTCCACGGTGATCTCGCAACTGATCGACAGTTTTGTGGTGCTGCTGATCGCCTTTTATTTTTACCCAAAACTGGTCAAAGGGCAGGGAGAGCCCTGGCCATTTGACCAGTTGATCGCCATTTGTATCGTTAATTACATTTACAAATTCCTTGTAGCAATACTGCTGACCCCGGTAATCTATCTCGTACACGGGTGGATTGAACGGTACCTGGGGCATGATCAGGCGGCGGTTATGAAAAAGGCCGCTATGGGTGGTGAATCGTGAGTCGTGAATCGTGAATCGTGAGTACGAAAGTATAATAGTTTTTATGATTGCATGGCTGCCTGACTGCCCGACTGCCGACTGCCTACTGTTTTCCCTTTACAATCTCCGCAACGATCTTATCGATCGGTAAGGTCACGCTTTCAGGAGAAAATTCTTCCCAGGATACAAACCGGAATGTTTCGGTTTCCTTGGTGGCTTCGTACACTTTCAGTTGCTGTTCATCAAAATCAAAGGGTTTTGTACGGAGCGGGGCTTGGATCGGTTCCAGCGGATGAG
This sequence comes from uncultured Chitinophaga sp., assembly GCA_964516445.1. Taxonomy (GTDB): domain Bacteria; phylum Bacteroidota; class Bacteroidia; order Chitinophagales; family Chitinophagaceae; genus JJ008. The sequence continues at coordinate 6,055 of CAZEZE010000135.1, forward strand.
CGAAATAATAGATGGAAATGATCTGGTGAGCGGGATTAAAGGCAGATAGCTGGAAATAATCCGTGGTATAAATATGCTCGCCCACATCGATCTTAAGATTCATTTCCTCCTGGAACTCCCTTCTCAGGCATTCTCTTGTTCCTTCGCCGAATTCGAGTCCGCCGCCGGGGAACTTGGTATAATATTCACCGCGGATGAATTCATCGCTGACCAGCACCTGCCGTTCTTCATTGATGAGTACACCATAGACGCGCAGGTTGAACATGGGTTCAGAATATTTTTTTCCGGAAAAAGTACCAGCCTATAATCAAGGCTATGCCCAGGGAGAGAAAGGCGACGATATAAAATGCGTATTTCGAATCTTCGAAACCGCTGCGCACATTCATCCCGAATAAACTGGCGATCAGCACCGGGAAGGTGAGCACGATCGTGATAACGGCCAGCCGCTTCAGTACCTGGTTCTGGTTGTTGGCAATGATGCTGGCAAAGGCATCCAGTGTGCTGCTGAGGATGTTGGTGTAGATATTGGCCATCTCCAGGGCCTGGGAATTGTCAACGATCAGGTCGTTGAGCAACTCCTTCTCATCTTCGGTCAGTGCCAGGAAATTGGTACGTTCCAGTTTCATCATCAGCATTTCATTCGACCGCAGCGCTGTTACAAAATACACCAGGCTCTTCTGGATCCGCATCAGTTCAAGCAGGTATTCATTCCGGCTGGCATGATAGAGTTTTTGTTCAAAGGTGTTCCGGCGCTGGTTGATCTCCTTCAGGTGTTCCATAAAGGTTTGCACTACTTTTTCAAAGACCTTCAGCACCATTGTGTTCCTTTTGTCGGGGTGGCGGTTCTGGAACGTGTTCAGGAATTTTTTGATCGCTGTATTTTCAAAGGAGTTAACAGTAACGATCTGGTTGTGGGTGAGGATAATGCAGATCGGTATCGTGATATAATAGGCATCACTCTCGTTGAATGAATTATTCTCGGTGGGGGTCTTGATGACGATCAGTTTTACATTATCGTCCTCTTCAAAACGGCTTCGTTCATCGATATCCAGTGAGTCGGTGAGGAAGTCGATCGGGATATCCAGCGAGGTCGACAATTCGGAGAATTCCTCCTGCTTCAGCGGTGGCAATACATTTACCCAGGCACCGGTCTCCGGTTTGTCGATGGCAATGGTTTGCTGGTTGATATTTTTAAAGTACTGGATCACGGGCGCAAAGGTAAGGGAAGAAAGTTAGGAGTTAGGAGTTGGGAGTTAGGAGTTGGGAGTTGGGAGTTGGATTCATCTTTTGTATGGAGTTCAAATGATGGTTACTGTGGTGTATGGTGAAATAACACAGCTCCCGTAAGGTAATTTTTCCCAGCAGCGGGTGGGGGGCGAGGTATTGGTCCAG
>CAZEZE010000136.1:0-7397 GCA_964516445.1 uncultured Chitinophaga sp.
CATACCTATGCGCACATCAAATACTTCAACTCCGGATCATCTTTACATCCAGGTAGCCGATGGTCTTGAAAAAATGATCAGCGAGGATGTGCTGAAGATCGGCGACAAGCTGCCTTCGGTGAGGATGCTGAGCGAGGAGTACGGCATCAGCATGGGAACTGCTTTCCAGGCCTATTACCTTTTGGAAGGAAAGGGACTGATCGAATCCAGGCCGAAGTCGGGTTATTATGTGCGCTTCAGCCAGAAACGGTTCCGCGACCTGCCCAAACTGATTCTGCCGGATGTGCTTTCGCATGAGGTGAGTGTGAAGGACATGATCGCCAATATTTACGGCGATATCGCCATCAGCGATGAGAAGGTCATCAATTTCGCGCTGGCCGTACCCGATCCTTCGCTGCTGCCGTTGGCCAAGATCAATAAATCGGTGATCCAGGCCCTGCGCAACAGCAAGGATCATTGCATCAGCTATGAACATACGCAGGGAAATACCGAATTGCGCAAACAGATCGCCAGACTGGCTTTTAATTGGGGTGGCAAGGTGAAACCCGATGAAGTGGTGGTCACTTCCGGTTGCTTGGAAGCGGTAACCATGTGCCTGCGGGCCGTAACCCAACCCGGGGATACGGTGGCGATCGAGTCGCCCAATTATTTCGGTATTTACCAGGCGATCGAAAGCCTGGGTTTGAAAGTGGTGGAGATCTCCTCCTCTCCCGTTGATGGTCTTGACCTGGCTTGCCTGAAAAAAGTGCTGAAGAACGTCCCGGTAAAGGCCCTGCTTGTTACGCCCAATTTCAACAACCCTTCGGGCGGCTGTATGCCGGATGAAAACAAACGGCAACTGGTGGAACTCATCAGCAGTAAAAATATCCCGCTGATCGAAGATGATATCTATGGTGAACTTTATTTCGGGAAAAACCGTCCGCGTCCCTGCAAATACTTTGATACCAAAGGACTGGTGATGCATTGTTCATCCTTATCAAAATCTTTAGCGCCGGGTTACCGTATCGGCTGGGTGCTCCCGGGAAAATTCATTGAGGAAGTGAAACTGATCAAGCGGATGAACAATATCAGTTCCCCCACCCTCACCCAGGCCGCCATGGCGCATTTCCTGCAGAACGGGCGTTATGAATATCACCTTAAAAACCTGCGCAAGGCTTTGTACACGCAGTGTCTCCGTTATATGCAGGCCATCATCGAGCATTTCCCGGAAGACACCAAGGTTTCCCGCCCGCAGGGAGGATTTGTACTCTGGGTACAGCTCAATAAAAAAATAAACGCTTTCGGGCTCCGCACCGAAGCGATGAAGCATCATATCTCCGTCGTGCCCGGGCGCATCTTTTCGGCGGGTTGCAATTACAGGCATTTCATCCGTATCAGTTTTGGAAAACCCTGGAGTGAAGAGATGGATTGGGGGATGATGATGCTGGGCCGGATTATTCGGAAGATGTTGTAATGCGGAGCGGAAAGACCCTGTCAGCATTTAGTTTCCTATTGTGTTATACGGTGATTGAAATGTTCAATATTCAACAAACAATCCCGATAGCTATCGGGATCAATACTTAAGTGCTTTCATTCTTCAACTGTTGAAAGTTGAACATTGAGCATCTTAATTAGACTACCGTAAAAGAGCTTCGAGCTGCCAGACTCAATGTTCGAATCGTTAATCTCGCAACTCAAAGTTCGGGGGACTCCTATTGCAATCGTGATCAATTTTCATATAACCTATACTCAATAATCAACTGTAAACAGCCTGAAACTTTACTACTTAGTCAGTCGAATGTGAAGGTTTTATGACTTTACGGAGTAAATAATTGCATGTTGACTTTGAGTTTTTGGGATTATTGGTTATCAAAAGATAATCTGCCTTGCCCCATCGGGGCAACAGATCGGTTGAAGAGATCATATAAGTGCTCCTTTGCCCCATGGGGGCAACACAAATCCCTCCATTGAACTGCCACCTGGCAGCTATAGCTGGTTTATAAAGGAAGACACAAAAGTACATCTGACACCGGGTGTTGCCCCCAATGGGGCAAATTAGATTCCTTCCTGGTTACATGTTACCGATCTGCGGCCCCGATGGGGCCGGAGCGACGGGCATTCAAGTACCGGGATTGAAGTATTATTTTGTACGCTTTTTCAATGACCTCACAACGGATAGTTATGAACCCAAAGTTGGGAGAGGAAATACTGGAACTTTCAGTCTCGTAGCCCGAAGCTCAAAGCTCGCGGTTATGCCGTTTCTTAGATCGAAAATAAAAATACAGCGGTATCCCGATCGCGGTTATAACAATGCCCAGCAACGAATTCACAACCGGCTGGCGGTCGTTGAGGTAGTTGGTGATATCGTTGTACACGGTGATGGTTAGGAATACGGCGGAGAAGAGTATGAAGAGCAGGGTCACAAAGGGATGAAACCATATCTTGTAGGGCCGTTCCGCCTGTGGCATTTTTTTTCGCAGCAGGAATATGCCGATGGCGCCCAGGCCATAGACCATCCAGCTCATAAAGACCATCATATCTGCCAGCATATCAAAGGAACCCGAGATGATCATCAGGGAAATCCAGGCCGCGTGCAGCCAGAGGGCATTACCCGGGGTTTGGAAGCGCCGGTGCTCCTTGCCTGTCCAGGGCAGGAACACTTTATCCTTGCCCATGGCATAGGTGATCCTCGAGGTTGCCATCACATTACCATTGATGGCTCCAAGGGTGCAGATCACGATCAGCGCGGCTATGATCGCTTCACCGGTTGTGCCCAATGCAACAGCGATAGCATCGGAGGCCACAAGCGATGAGGTGGCGATCTTTTCCACCGGCAAAACATAGAGATAGGCCTGGTTGACCAGCACATAAACAATGATGCAGGCAATAACCCCAGTAAATAAACTTTTAGGGATATTCCGCTGCGGTTGTTTGATTTCTCCCGCGACAAACGTGATATTGATCCAACCGTCGTAGGCAAAAAAGGCCCCGGTAAGCGCCGCGATAATGCCGCTGAGCAGGGCCCCGCCCTGTTTGGCGCTTTCGGCGTGATAAAAATTTTCAACAGATCCTTTACCGAAGAAAAAGATCCCGATGACCAGGGCCGCGATAACAGCGATTTTAACCACGGTGGATATAACCTGGAAAGAGCCTCCCGCTTTCACGCTGCGGTAATTCAGCCAGGTAAGCCCGGTTACCAGCGCGATGGCAAGTGATTTTACCCCGAAATTCTTTAAGGGATAAAGATCACCAACAAAGGGAAGGTGCCAAACAACTGATAATTCCGTTGCAGGATCAAACCTTGGCAGGTGGAGGAAATAATCCGCGTATTGCGCGCACACGAATGCGATGGCAGCTATCGCGGATGTATTGATAACGGAAAAAGCGGACCAGCCATAGAGAAAAGCCACAAAGTCGCCGAACATTTTCCTGAAATACACATAGATGCCGCCGGTCTCCGGGAACATGGCGCCCAGTTCGGCATACACAAGGGCTCCGAAAAGGGAGAAGATACCGGCGATCACCCAGACCAGCGTTAGCCATACAGGTGAGCCAAGCTGTCCCGCCATACTGGCCGGTTTCATGAATACACCGGAACCGATGATACTGCCAATAATGATAGCTGTAGCTGACCAGAATCCGATTCTTTTGGCGAGGGAGGAGGTGGCAGTCATTTTTAATGAAGGAAGATAATCATTGTAATTTAAAGTAGATCCCGGCTCGAAGGCCGGGATCAAAGACTTTCATTTCCTGGTTTCAACCCGACTCCCGGTGCAATACCGGGATACCTTCCGGCCGGATACAAATTTTTCCCGGAAGGATTAACAGGTACGGTAGGAATGGATTTACAGGAACGATGGTATGGGCGATCGCTTGTGATACTAAGGTAGGAAGCCGCTTCATGAAAGTCAAGGCCGTACTTGAAAAATATTTCCCGGGCTTAGTAGATATACGAAAACCCGGGCAACCAGGAGCGCCGGAACAGCGTTTAATAGCCATTAATGTTCTACCTTTAATACACAACCCCGGTATAGTGCGAAAACACGTGCGTCCCGATATTACAAGCCGTTCCGGTTTTTTTTTAAAGACCTTCCTGGTACTTATTACTTCCCGTTTCTTTCTGCCCGGCCTGGCCGCGCAGGAATGCCCGCCCAATATCGATTTTGAGAGCGGGAATTTTAACGGCTGGACCTGTTACACGGGTTCGGTAGCGGCTTACAATAACGCGAATGTGATCTATCTTTCGCCTTCATCGCCCCAACCCAACCAGCACCAGATCTTTTCGGCGGCGGCCAATGGCGGCGACCGTGATTTCTATGGCAATTTCCCCGTGATCTGTCCCAACGGCAGCGGTTACTCGATGAAACTTGGCAATACCTCAGGTGGCGCGCAGGCCGAAGGGATCTCCTATTCCTTTACGATCCCCGCGGGTAGAACAAGCTATTCACTGATCTATCATTACGCCGTAGTGTTCCAGGATCCCTTTCACCTGGATTTCCAGCAGCCGCGGCTGGTACTGGAAGTGTGGAACGGCACGGATGGTGAACTGATCAACTGTTCTTCCTTTACTTTTTTTCCCAATGGTTCACCGCTTCCTGGCTTTTTCCGGTCGGGACAATCAGACTCCACCGATGTATGGTGCAAGGACTGGTCGGCCGTAACCATCAATCTAAACGGAATGGCTGGAAAGGAAATCGTGCTCTATTTCAAAACGGCAGATTGCACATTCCGCCGTCATTTCGGCTACGCTTATATAGACGTGAACACCGAATGCAGCAGCGAATTCACCGGCGCCACTTATTGTCCGGATGATACCGCTGTTTTGGTAACGGCGCCCTATGGTTACCAGGGTTACCGCTGGTTTGATGAGAATTTCACCCAGGTACTCGGGAACCAGCAGATTTTACGGCTCGAGCCCCCTCCTCCATCGGGTACAAGGGTGGCGGTTGAATTAATTCCATATAATGGATATGGTTGCCAGGATACGCTTTACGCCAACCTGGTGGATACACTCACGCTTACTGCCAACGCGGGGGCCGATGTTACTTCCTGCAACCTGAACCCGATGCTGATAGGCGAGAACAGTAAACAGGGGCGAACCTATAGCTGGAGCCCGTCGGCCGGGCTTTCGAACCCGGCTATCGCCAACCCGCGGGCAAGTCCCGCCGTAACAACGGAATATGAAGTAACGGTGAGAAGTCCAGGAGGTGGCTGCGTGAACAGGGATACGGTACTGGTGAAAGCATCGGTGATCGACAGCTCGATGCAATTGATCGGAAATACATTTTATTGTATTACTTCGGGCGAGACCACATTCCTTGAAGTACAGCCGGTTGACAGTGTGCAATGGTACCGTAATAATTCGGCGATCACGGGCGCCAACCAGCCAAGGTACAGAGTGGGACAAACCGGTGTATACTACGCACGAATGTTCTCCAATGAAGGTTGTTCGCTCAGCACCCGGCAGGAGCAGATCACGATCGAAGTGCCGCGGCCCGGTATCCGTTATCCTTTACAATATGCCGTGCTGAACTACCCGGTACAGTTGAAGGCCCGTGATTTTGGCGTGAGCTATCAATGGCAACCGCCGTTCGGACTGGATGATCCGGATATAAAGTCACCGAATTTCACCCCGCTGATCCTGAATGATCAAACCTTCACGATCGATATCAATACCTTGGCCGGTTGTCTCACCGTAGATACGCAGCATGTACAAACGATCAAGGAAGTAAAGGTCTATGTACCCACGGCCTTCTCTCCCAACAACGATGGCCGAAACGACCTGCTCCGCCCGATCATGCTCGGGGTAAAAGAATTAAAATACTTCCGCGTCTTTAACCGCTGGGGGCAAATGATCTATAACCAGCAGGCCGGCGGCCAGGGTTGGGACGGAAATGTAAAAGGGCAGGTACAAACTTCCGCGGTGTATGTGTGGATGATGGAAGCGATCGGGCTGGATAACAGGAAATACTTTCAGAAAGGAACTGTACTCCTGGTACGGTAATTTATTTTTTTGGCTCATGTTTAAAGAACCAAGAACCGAGATCCAAGATCCAAATAAATTATAAGATCCAAATTAAAAAAAATCAAAATAGACTCAGCAGACTGATAGAAACTTTGATTTAAGCAATTGCGTAAAAATCAAAAACCAAAAAGTGGCGGAGTCTTTTTTTAATTTCTGATTTGGAGCTTATTTGGATCTTCGGTTCCTGGTTCTTCTTTAATAACTCCAATTCCAAAGTACCCTGACTAAGAACTATATAACTCCTCCCGCATATTCTTCACCCGTTCGTCTTCCAAATACTCATCAAACGACATCAGCCGGTCAATGATCCCTTTGGGCGTTAATTCGATCACGCGGTTGGCGACCGTTTGCATGAAGGTGTGGTCGTGTGAAGTGAGCAGTACGATGCCCTTGTAATCGGTGCATTGTTCGTTGAAGCTCTGGATACTTTCGAGGTCGAGGTGATTGGTGGGCTGGTCGAGCAGGATAACGTTGGGGTTCTGGAGCATCATGCGGCTGATCATGCAGCGCACTTTCTCTCCGCCGCTCAGTACATTCGTTTTCTTCATCACATCATCGCCGCTGAAAAGCATTTTGCCGAGGAAACCGCGGAGAAAAGGCTCGTCCACGTCCTTTACATGATCGGGCACGTACTGGCGAAGCCAGTCCATGAGGTTCATGTCGCCTTTAAAGAATTCGTTGTTCTCCTGCGGCAGGTAGGCATGTGTGACCGTGCTGCCCCATTCATAGGAGCCGCTGTCGGCCACCGTATCCGCGGTGATGATATTGAAGAAATTCGTTACGGCCAGCGGGTCGCGGCTCAGGATGGCGATCTTATCTCCTTTGTTCACCGTAAAGGTCACTTCGCTGAAGAGCACCCTTCCGTCAACCGATCTTTTCAGTTTCTCCACATTGAGGATCTGGTTGCCCACTTCCCGCAAAGGCTGGAAGATGATACCGGGATATTTGCGGTAGCTCGGCTCGATCTCCTCGATGGTGAGTTTCTCGAGGGCTTTCTTTCTCGAAGTGGCTTGTTTGCTCTTGCTCGCGTTGGCGCTGAAGCGGGCGATAAAGTCGATCAGGGCCTGGCGCTTCTCTTCCACTTTCTTGTTTTTGTCGTTGACCTGCCGGGCCATCAGTTGCGATGATTCGTACCAGAACGTATAGTTACCGGTAAAGATCTTGATCTTCTGCCGGTCTACATCCACGACATGGGTACAAACGGCATCCAGAAAGTGACGGTCGTGGCTCACAACCAGAACGATATTCTCATAATCGGCGAGGAAATTTTCCAGCCAGCTTATCGTTTCTATATCGAGACCGTTGGTCGGCTCATCAAGGAGCAGGATATCGGGATTGCCAAACAGCGCCTGTGCCAGCAGCACTCTTACCTTGAAGTTGGAGGGAATGTCTT
>CAZEZE010000137.1:0-7387 GCA_964516445.1 uncultured Chitinophaga sp.
CCAGCGCCTTCAGGGTCTCGATCAGCACCGCGGTCTGGATGGTCATGTGCAGGCAGCCGGCGATGCGCGCGCCCTTCAGCGGCTGCGAGGGACCGTACTCTTTGCGGATACTCATCAGTCCGGGCATCTCGGCCTCGGCAAGGCGGATCTCCTTACGGCCCCATTCGGCGAGTGAAATATCTGCCACTTTATAGGGCAGGCTGAAATCAATGGTTTTTGATACTGTTGTTGACATTTTTATTGTTTTTTTCGGCTGCAAAGGTACTGATTACGGGGGAATAAAAGGGGGAAATGAGTTGATGTGGAAATGTGGAAATGTGAGAATGAGGGGGGTGGACTTTGGATCGGGTTTCCTGGGAGTTGTCACGCAGTGGGCGCGGAGTAGGCAGAGGGCTTTAATGATTTCACGCAGCGCTCGCAGTGTATTCGCTGCGTTCGCCGCGAGAACTTAATATCCCAGGATTCCTTTAGTTATTCTTGCTGCGTGCCCCGCGGGAAAAAATTACACAGTGACATAAAGGAGTTAATAATCAACCATATACTCGGCGTACTCCGCGCCCTCTGCGTGAAATAAATTCAAGCACTATAAACTACCGCCCCTCCGGTTCCGGCTCAATTAGGTTAAATTTGGGCTCATTTAACTCTGTTCACCATGATCGTATACGATACCGTCTCCGAAGCCGTTAACGGCTTGAAAAAAAGGGGCTATAACCTCGATTTCAACCTCTCAGAGAACTGCCTGATCTGCCACGGGGATAAATTCGATATCAACGATTTTGAGATCACTGAAATGCACCGGTTTGAGGGCAATACCGATCCCTCCGACGAGGCAGTGGTATATGCCATCGAATCAAAGGACGGCCAAAAGGGAGTGCTGGTAAACGGGTACGGCATCTCGGCCGAAACGATCAGCGGAGAAATGGCCAAGAAACTGAGTATAGTCAGGAACTAATTGCGGGTTTGCTTCGTCTTTTAACGGGATTGTAATAAATTGAGTAGAGTCATTGATTGCGTTAGTTGAACGTAATAAAATTGGGATAATTGAACCACATAGACACATAGCGCACATAGGATAACACATAGAAATACAATAGGGTTTTATTATGTGTTCACTCTATGTGCCTATTTTTCTATGTGGTTCCAAAGAACATTAACGGAAAGTCTCAAAATGAGACATTAAACTGGTATATATGAAAACAATGGTTAAAGCTTCCCTGCTGGCCCTCTTATTCTGCTCCCCGCTGCTCACCCGGGCTCAAAACGAAAATTTTATCCTGCCCTGTCCGCTGAATGAAGCGACCGTCGTCCCCCCGCCTAAAAATGTGATCAAACTCGACGAGCCGGACCTCTGTATCGTGCTGATCAGCCTGCCGGATTCCGTGGTGAAGTCAGTTGGCCTGGGAAGGGTAACCAATACGGAGAACACGGAAGAGACCGGCTACGGCGTGGTCATGTTCTCCAAGATCAATGGTAAGGATTATTATTTCTGGTACACCGGTTTGAACAAACTGCTGGTCCGGCGAAATGATGTGGTGAAACCGGGACAGCCTCTTGGATATGTAACACCCGGAACCAAGATCGAACTCACCATGTATGAATTTGAAACGCCGGTGGATCCTATCAAGCACCTCGATTGCAAGGGAGTGCTGAAAGGATTCTGATCTAAAGGTTTTTTAAGAAACAGCTCCTTTTTTAATCGGCACTCCTGCGAGTTCGGTCCGGCACGTTGAATATTAGTTTAATGATAGTTGAACGGTTGTTGAACAGTTGTTCAACTATCATTCAACCCCCATTCAACTACCGTTCAACTACCATTCAACTACCGTTCAACTACCATTCAACCACCATTCAACACCATTCATTACCGGATAATGATCTCCATCACGTAGTCATTCATGAAATAACCATTGCCGATATCAATGTCCTCTTCGCGGATGATCCCGAATCCGAGTTTTTCGTAAAAATCCTTTGCCTTGTTGTTCCTGTTCACATTCAACTGCAGGCTTTTCCCGCCTTTTCTCGCGATGGCGCTTATCAGTTCGCGGATCACGAATTTGCCGGCTCCCTTTCCCTGCAAACGGGGGAGGATATAGATCTTGTGCAGTTTGTAACTGCCGGGTTCCTGCAGACCGTAGGAAGCGAAACCAATGGGTTCATTCCCGTCGCTGACAATGATGAACTCCTGCTTCTCTTTCATTTGCCGGGCCAGCGAACGTTCGCTGTACATCATTTCCAGCATATAATCGATCTGTTCCGCCGATAGGATGGTGGAATAAGTTTGTGGCCATACTTTCAGGCTCAGGTCGCGGATAAGCGGAATGTCTTTCTCAAATGCTCGTCGAATTGTAAGCGCTGCACCGGGCATAAAGGTGCGCTGGGAGAGTACCCGGTGCTTCGCGATCAGTTTAAAACTCAACCGCAGGGCCACGATGAATGATACCACGGCCCCCAGGAATAAAAGCAGGTCGGAGATATAGGGTTTTAATTCAGGCGACTGCTGCCAGAATAGAAAAGTGTCGAAGGCGCCGTGAAAGAAAACGGCCCAGAACAAACCCAGCAGCATCAGGTAAGTTTTCCGCCGGGGTTCAAATTTTGCCCTTCCCACATGGTAGCCCATCAGCACCCCGAATGTGGCATGCGCGGGTACGGAAAGGAACATGCGCAGCAGTGCCACCTGGTAGCCCTGACCCGCCTCAGCTGATTTGATCACGTACATTATATTTTCCAGGGTGGCAAAACCCATGCTCACCATCACGCTGTAAACGATCCCGTCAAAAGGCTCGTCAAAACTTTTTTTCGGGTAAGCATAAACGCGGAGCGCGGCAAATTTGCAGGCTTCTTCTGTAAGCGCCACCACCACGAAGGCAAGAATGGCTTTGTCGAACAGGCTGTTGCCAAAATATCCCGAAAAAGCGTTTTCAATAAAAAAAGCGGGTACAATGCTCAGCACGCCCATAAAAAAACTGACTATCAGGTTCAGTTTGGGTTCCCGGTTATACGCATCCCTGTAAAAGATAAAAAGACTGATGGCCAGGCCCGGCGCCACAGCAAGGGCGATGTAGTCCATGAAAACGTGTTTGTTGGGGCAAGATAATTATAAGATTGCTTAAATGCTAGGTGCTTGATTGAGGGAAAGACTCAATATTCAACGCTCAATATTCAATGTTCAATTGCTACGTAGTGGCCTGTTTTGAACATGAATATTGAGTCTTTTTCTGTGTAAACCATACAAAAAATCAACCTCTCAGCAAAATCAGACTCCGACTGAGGACTGAAGACTGTGGACTGCCGACTGCCGACCGCCTCACCTAACAATCATCTTCCTCACCGCACTGAACCCTCCCGCTTCCATTTTATACAGGTACATACCGCTGCTCAGTCCCTCATTGCTGAAACTGATGGTATGCGCGCCGGCAGACCGGGTTTCATCGAGCAGGGTCCTGATGGTTCTTCCTTTCATATCCATTAAAATGATCCGCACCTGCTGCCTCGACGGTACCGAGAATTCAATCAGGGTATGCTTGTTGAACGGGTTGGGAAAGTTCTGCCCAAGGGTGTACTGGTCACGGTCATACAGGGTGACTGCCGCGATATTCGAGAATTTATACTGCCCGTTATGATCAACCTGTTTCAGCCGGTAGTAATATTTCTTTGGGGAAAGATTATTGTCTTCAAAACTGTAATCTACCCGGATATTGCTGTTGCCCGCGCCCGCCACAAAGCCCGCATACTGCCAGTTCGTTCCGTCGGTACTGCGGTAAACCTCGAATCCACGGTTGTCCATCTCCGTAAGAGTCGCCCAGCGGAGGGTGACTTTATTGTTATGCGCCGAGGCCGTTAAATTAACCAGGGTCACCGGCAGGGGACTGCACTGCGTGGAAGTGACATTCAGCGTATGCAGGTCGCCCGTAATATTGCACCCGAATATATCGGTGATGCCGGTTAAATTAAAGCTGGACAGTCCAACGCCATTGAACACCACATCCACCCAGTAATTGGCGTCGTTGAATGATTCATTGGGGAACACAGCGCCACCACCGTATTTGTAAACGCCATTGGGGCCATCGGTGCCGGACTGGAGCGCCGTGAGCGGTCCGTTCGTCACCCCGCCCGCGGTAAACCCGAACGCCGTATACGCATACTGGCCGTTGGGAGTGTGGTAGGAAGCGATATAGGTTGTGTTGGCCGCAATGTTGACAGGCGTTGAGAAACTGGCCGTCTGCCATCCGCTGTTTGTTACACTGGTAAATGTACAGGTGGCGAGCAGGGTACCATCGGCTTTCCAGAGCCGGCCGGTATAGGTTGCGCCATTGGGCTGCTGCACTCTTTTATAGAACCGGATGCCGCTGATCGAACCGGCAACGGTTGACCTGAATTTCACACCCAGTTCCACCGCGTCAGGGTCGTTTACTGAGGGTTCTCCCCCTACCGTACTATTGCTCCAGATACTGATGGCAGTGGAGGACGGCGCGTTTACATTGCTGTTGAAAGCAACACCGCTGTTCACATTATTATACGTATTACCATTGACCACGATGGAGAACGGTCCCGTTCCGGTACTGCTGTTAAAGATCAGGTTGATGGGCTGACCCGCACAGGTGGGTGTTTGCACCGCGAGTGTTCCGGCGGGCAGGGGTTTGATCTCAACTGTGGCCGTACCCAGGTTGGCTCCCGTATTATTGCAGTTAATGTTGTCCGTTATACTGGTCAGCACATAATTGATGCTGCTGGTCGCCGGTGAAACCTCCGTGAACAACACATCCACCCAGTAATTGGCATTGTTGAAGGAACTGGTCGGGAAACCAGCGCCGGGGTAATTGTAAACACCGTTATTGCCGTCAACACCGGATGCCAGCAGTGTGACAGGCCCGTTGCTTACACCGCTGCTGGTGAAATAATTCCCGGTAAAAGCGTAGTAGCCGTTTGGTGAATAATAAGAAGCGATATAAGTTGTATTAGGCTGGATCGCAACCGGGGTGCTGAACTTAACATCCTGCCAACCGCTGGCGGTTTCGTTGATAAATGTTGCCGTAGCCAGCGCAGTTCCTGAACTGTTCCATAATGTTCCCGTATGTGTTCCGGTATTGGCCGCACCTTTATAAAAACGTATGCCGGTAATATAGCCGCTGGCTGTTGAACGGAATTTCACTCCCAATTCAATGGATTGCGCTTCCTGCGCTGCGGGTAATGCCGGTGAACCGGTACTGCCATACACGCTGATCTCCGCGGTATTGATACTCGTGAAGTTTTGCCCGATATTGATATCGTTATAAGTGATCCCGTTAACGGTGATATCATACGGGGCCTGGCCGGTGGCCGACTGCAGGGTAAGATCAATTGTTTCTCCCCTGCAAACAGGAGAGTTCGAGCTGATCGTCGCGGTAGGAGGGGTGCAGACCGGGTACGTTGCGATATAATCACCGCTGGCGGCATCAAAGAAAGCATAAGCGATCCCTTTGATGGTCTGTGTGGTATACGCGACAGGTGAACCGTTCCTTGTAATGGACGAAAGTGTGCCGTTCGCCGATTGCACCGGAAGCATACTCTTTAAATTATGCTGCCCGGCATTGGAGTTGATGGTAAAACTCAACTGGTTACTGTTCCATGTAATTGCGCTGAAGGAAGAATTGTTCCTCCCGTCCAGCCAGTTAAGCATTTGTTTGGCGGAGATAACAGGTACCTGTCTTGCCATTGCCGAACTGATGATGGCGTCCGAGCCGGCGGAACTGCCTGCATCGGTGTGCATGTTCGCGCAGAAAACTCCATAATATCCTTCCGCTCCGATCGCTTTATCCAGAAGGGCATTGCAGAAAGTGGCGTAGGTTATGCCCGACTCATCGGTCATTTGCGTGGTCACCTGGTAGCAATCGATCAGCGAGCCGTCCGTTTTGGCGAAACGCATGGGCATACCCGAACCGGTGAACATCCCGGGTCTGTCGAGCACCCATGAACCCGGCCAGTAATAATAATTCACATCCAGTCGTATCCCGTTGGCCGCCTGGATCTCAGCCGCGGTCGCCCATTCACTCCACGCAATGCAATGGGTTCGGTTGGTCAATGGCGTAGTGATTCCCGGAAAGGCCAGTGAAAAATCACTTTTCTGTGAAAGAAGATCATTCTGGAAAGAAGCAGCCGTCCAGTTATTGCAACCGGTGTTCAGGTGCAAACCGATCTCAAAACCCTGTCCCTCGAATGCAGCAGCCTGTGCGCTGCTCATGGGTGTATTCGGATACATGTAAGATGTTCCGCGAATGGCCGTCCAGTCTGCAACTGCTGCGGGCGTATTGGATGGGCTTAGTGAAATGTATTGGTTGAACCGGCCCGTGGTTCCATTATTACCATGATCATCGCCGGTCATTACCACAGCCGCTTTCAGTCCCCTGGGAAGGAACCAGAAACGGGGCAGGGGCATGTTGTGCAAATTATTTTTGATAATGATATTCGTGAGTAAGCGCATTTGTTCATCCGCCTGCGGAATGGCCACTTTATCCAGGTTCACCCAATCAGGTTGGGGATCACCTGCTTTATTGCCATAAAAAAGATCATCGGAACGGATGGGTGCGATGCCATCTCTTTCATCACCTGCCCAGGCAGGATTTCCCTGCCGGGTATATACAACCGATTTTCCAAGATCGTACATGAAAGCAACGGCCGAACCGCCGTTCGCGCCCACATTCCTGGAGGTAACCGCGGGATAGGTGGTAGCGGTCGTTGCATCAGAATAAAGTGTGGCCAGACTGGTTGCCCCGTTCAGCGTATAAAGGTCCGCGGTCCCGTGGTATTGTATTGTTTGGTTAACGATGCCCATACCCGGACCGGAAGCGGTATTCACCAGCAGGTATTTGTCGGAAAGAGTACCCGCGGCTGATGTAATTCCTAATAATGTTGCCAGTTGCGGATCAGGTTTTATGGCGATCAGGGTTCCGCCCGCATTTACCCAGTTGGTCAGCAGGGTAACTTCAGCACCACTAAGACTCATTTCACCAAGAATGGCGACATCATAATTATTTAAAACTGTCGCGTCAACTGCTGAGATGTCCATGGCTGCGAATTCATTGAGACCTTCTGCTCTCAGTATCTCCACCGGATAACGGCTGAACGGATTGGAGGTTTTGCTGATCACCAGTATCGGGCCGCCGGGTCCGTCTTCCGGGGCCACAGTATTGATCACGTTTAACGTAATGGCATTCGCTGATGGAACTGTTCCCGCAGCTTCCATATTACCGCTGTCATCAAAACTGCGGCATTTTACCGTTATGTTTCCTGCAGCAGAAGGAGTGAACGTATAACTCCATTGCGCGGCGCCGTTGGCGGCATGCCAGCTGGTCCCGCCATCAATGGATACTTCAACTCCGGCAACTGTATTGGCGTCCGTTGCGGTTCCTGT